>DAOUJB010000143.1:0-4411 GCA_034423155.1 Anaerolineae bacterium
CGGGATGATATTGTTTGGCTTTCTTGCGGAAGGCGCGCTTGATTTCGTCATCGCTGGCATTGCGCGCCACGCCCAGAATATCGTAATAGTCTCGGCTCATGGATCGCTTCCATTTTGCGCTGCAGACACAGCAGTCAAGGCATATTGTACGGGCAGATGGCGAGCAGGTCAATAAAGCTCGCCGCACCTAAGCTTGGCAGATTATTGTTAGAATCTCGTTAGGAAGCGCGGGATTGTCTCTCTGTCCCCGCTGGGAGTCCCTTTCGGTGAAAGCGCCGTCGCTGGCTATGCTATGATAAGCACAAGCGCAGTTGATAGTGACCAGCGGCTCTTTAATGACCAGACGCAGATTATCGGCCGGCACATCGCAGTCGGTGGAAGATTTTCTGAAAGCGATATTTCGCTTGCAGCGGCAGACCGACCGTGTCTCGACCAATGCCCTGGCCGATGCGCTGAATATCTCGGCACCAGCGGTGACCGATATGGCGCAACGCCTGGTCGACGAAGGCACAGTCGACTACTTGAAGTATCGCGGCGTGCGGCTCACCGACGAAGGCGAGCGCGTCGCCTTGAAGATGCTGCGGCGGCATCGGCTTATCGAAGCGTATCTGGTGGAAGACCTGGCGTATCAGCTGCACGAGGTGCACGACGAAGCCGAAGCGCTGGAACACACCGTATCCGACCGCTTTGTCGAGGCGATCGCGCGCAAGCTGGGCAATCCAACCTATGACCCGCATGGCGACCCGATCCCCAATCGCGATGGATTGATGCTACAGCGCGACTTGCAGCCGCTTTCCAAGCTGCCGACGCAGACGCCCGCCCGCATCCGCCGCTTCATCATGGACGACCCGCGCATGTTGCAAGCAACGCAAAAACGCGGATTGACTCTGGGCGCAAAGCTGGAAGTGCTGGCGCGCGATGACTTTGACGGCCCGCTGAGCGTGCGCTTGCATCCGGGCAACCAGCAAATCATCGGCTACAAAATGGCTAGCGAGATTCTGGTCGAGCCTCTCGAGCCGGTTGTGTAGGCTGTTCGGCATGATCCGCCGGCGCGGGTCGCCCATTTCCATGACGGCAGCCGCTCGGTTTGACGCGCGTTTGCCTTTGCATGACAAAAATCTGCGCTATACTCTTTGACCCTGTGTCGGCGAAAGCTTGACGGCAGGCTAACGATGGCACTACGGTCCCACGCTAGTCTGGGCGAGAGAGCCTTTGCGCCTGTGGAGAACTGCTTATGTTGGGCAATACCACTTCGGAGCGAGTCATTAACCAGCGGGTGCGCGCCATTCTGCTGACAGGCCGCGACTCAGTTTTGTTGATCAAACGGGTCAAGCCACACAAGCGCCGGCCCTACTGGGTCGCGCCGGGCGGCGGAGTCGAAAGCTGGGACAGCGATCTCGTTAGCGCGCTGGAACGCGAATTGGTCGAAGAGCTGGGCGCGCGAGCCATCGTGCTGGAGTCGGCTTTTGTGCTCGAGCATCGCAAAGCCGGCAAACAGCTGGAAGAGCATTTCTTCGTTTGTCTGTTGCAAGAATACGACCTCAGCAAGCGCTATGGACCAGAATTCTCCGATCCCGCGCGCGGCGAATACATCCCGCAAGAAGTGCCGCTGGACGCGCTCGAACTGTGCCAAATCCATATCAAGACCGAACAGTTGCGCGACTGGATGCTGCGCAATCTCGATTATTTGCGCGACATTCAGCGCATACGTGTGTGATAAGATTCTATGCGTTGACGAAACCGCCGGTGATGCATTAAATTACGCTTAATTGAGTCACGATTTCCGTTGCGCTATGCAATAGTGCGGATCAAGACATGCAAATATCACGGATTATGCTGGTCACGGTGGAGTCACTGCCGCTTGATCTGCATGCAATGTTGCTCGACAACGAGCGCTATGTCTTAAATACATTCGCCGATGCCAGTTCTGCGGTGCGGTATGTCGAGGAGCTGGGTGGACCTCACTTGACGCTGGTCTCGCTAATGTCCCAGCCCAGCGTGGGATTAGACGCTGCGCGCCGGCTGAAATCGCTGGTTGATATGCCGCTCATTTTCATCATCGCGCCCGAAGACCTGCCGCGCCTCACGAGCCAAATGCAGGTGCATGGTGATGACTTTGTGGTTGCGCCAGTACAGCCGATTGAGCTCGAAGCGCGCATACAGCTGCTGTTGGCGAGGCTGCCGGTGGCGAGTTATGACCGCGAGCGCACAGTCGACTTTGACGATCTCACGATAGACTTTTCGCGCAGCCGCTTGCTGATAAACGGAAAATCGGTCCGCATGTCGCCGACCGAAGCGGGCTTGCTGCACATCTTGCTGCGCAACGCCCCGCAGGCCGTCGATAGCCATACCTTGCTCTCGCGCGTGTGGGCGCAAGATACAGTCGCCGAAGACACCTTGCGCGTACACATTCACCGCCTGCGCAACAAACTGGAAGCCGACCCGCACAACCCCATTTACATCCGCACGGTGCGTGGGATCGGCTATCGATTTGCTGTGCCACCCACCTGACGCGCCGCGCGCCCACAATTGCCGCCTGCCCACGCCTGCATTATGATGGTGGCGGGCAAATGCAGGAGAGCGGCACATGCACATCCACATTGGCTTGGCGCAAACCTATCCCAAACTGGGCGATATTCGACACAACCTCGCCGCCCATTTGCAGACGATCGCCCAGGCGCGCCGGCGTGGCGTCGACCTGCTTGTTTTCCCTGAGCTGTCGTTGACCGGCTATCAGGTACAAGACCTCGTGCCCGAAGTTTCGCTGCGCGCCGATGCCAGCGATGCCGTCTTTGCCGAGCTGCTGGCTGCCAGCGCCGATATCGACCTGGTTGTGGGCTTTGTACACGAAGACAAGCGCAACCGCTTTTATATCGCCAATGCCTACTTGTCGGCTGGCGAAATCCTGCACATCCATCACAAGCTCTACCTGCCCACCTATGCCATGTTTGACGAATCGCGCTACTTCGCCCAAGGCAACAGCCTGCGCGCTTTTGATACGCGCTTCGGGCGCATGGGCATGCTCATCTGCGAGGACTTCTGGCATATTTCGCCGGCTTATCTGCTCTGGCTGGATGGCGCTGATATGCTGATCCTCAACAGCAGCAGCCCCTCGCGCGGCTTGAACGACAGCGAGCGCCTGGGTGGCACGCGCTGGGTCGAGCTGGTCAACCAAGCCTATGGCAGCCTGTTCACCGCCTATGTGCTGCACTGCAACCGCGTCGGCTATGAAGACGGCAAGAACTTCTGGGGCGGCTCGAGCGTGGTCGACCCCGATGGCGAGTTCATGACGCACGGGCTGTACTTTGACGAAGCGCTGATCACGCAAGAGATCGACCTGAACCAACTGCATCGCACGCGCGCGAGGCTGCCCCTGCTGCGCGATGAACGCCCGGGCTTGGTGCGGCGCGAGCTGGGACGGATTCTCAGCGAGAATTTGGGGTAGGGGTATAAAGACAGACGTGTGCACGAGTCTGGCAAGGCGTTACTTGGTGCCGCACACGGACAAATACGCTATTCGTCGCGTCGCTCTCGCTTGCGGCGCAGGTATTCCTCGTGGCTGGGCAGTGGCGAACCTTTTGGCGCGCGCCGCTTGAGCTTCTTGCGGTTCTCGGGTTTGTAGCTGTCGTACCATTCCTGAGAAGGCGTAATGAACTCAGTTTTGGCGAAGCTGACAGCCTCCCACTTTGCTTTTATCGGTTCCATTATTCTCTCCTTCACACTCAACTTATATCCAGGTCGAAGCAGGCTCGTCCCCACTCCCCCACAGCTCCAGGCGTGTCTATCAGAATATGATACTCATAAGTGCCGATGCCAACGAATGGCAAACTGTTCACAATGTATACCACATGATAAACTTTGCTGTCCCGCAAGTCCAGCAACAGGCTGCTTGACATCAGCGTCTCTTCATCGCCCGGCGCAAAAAGTTGAATCTTGCCATCATAGAGTTGCCTGTCCGTTTCAAATTCGGCTGACCACTGCGAAACGACGAACGCAGGCGGATTCAATGCCAATGTATCGCCGAATTGAGGCTGCCTCGACAACTCGGTAAACCTGATGACTGAAAACACATTCGTCAATCCGATTGTACCATGCTGCTGCGGCTCTGCGCGCGTACATAGCAATGTCCAGTCATGTCGCATTCGTTAGCGACTCCATCAGCATGAGTCTCGCCTCATTTTACGCAATCGGCTGCCAGTTGCGCAAGCTCGCGCGCTGGAATCCATCTTAATACCCTAATGATTAGGGGTCGCAGAATCCGCGCCAGGCTGTGCTATAATCAACGGCGCAGAAAGCAAAGCAAAGTCCTGGTGACCAGTGAGGAGCAGTCATGAATTTCAGTGGACTATTGAGTATTGTCGCGATTCTCGCCTTTGGCGTGGGCATATTGGGCGTGGCCTTCGCCTTCACG
>DAOUJB010000144.1:0-1946 GCA_034423155.1 Anaerolineae bacterium
GGCGATTCGTTCGGCGGTGGCGCAGGAATCGCGCGTCTGGATCTATGCCGGCGCAGGCATCGTCGCCCGCAGCCAAGCCCAAGCCGAATGGGACGAGACCGCGCTCAAGCTCCTCCCCATGCTGGGCGCGCATGCTAGAATGTCAAGTTCGGATTAGACACAGTAGTAAGATCAAGTAAGTCATGCGAAAAAGGGCGTTGCTACTCAAATTCGAAATCTGTAGGGGCGAGACTTGTCTCGCCCACAATATCGCCGTTGATCATGTGGGCGAGACAAGAGTCGCCCCTACGCGATTCCATTTGATTGTTGCATTACTTTGTTGTACTTACTTCTGTGCCCTCTTTGTCCTCTGTGTACTCTGTGCCCTCTGTGTACTCTGTGTTAAGTATGTCGAATCCCGCTTTTAGATACGCCACGACTTTCATTGACGCGCTGGTCGCCGCGGGGTTGCGCCAGGCCTGCATCGCGCCGGGCTCGCGTCACACGCCGCTCGTGCTTGCCTTGGCGCGGCACCAAGATCGCATCCAGCTCAGCTCGCATTTGGACGAACGCAGCGGCGCATTCTTCGCATTGGGGTTGGCGCTGGGTAGTGGCGAACCAGCCGCCATCGTCTGCACATCGGGTTCGGCCGCCGCCAATTTCTTCCCCGCCATCATCGAAGCGCATCAATCTCGCCGGCCGCTCATCGTCCTGACTGCCGATCGTCCACCGGAACTGCGCGGCAGCGGCGCCAACCAAACCATCGACCAAATCAAACTCTATGGCGATTATGTCGATCTCTTCGCCGATGCGCCCCTGCCCGAAGCCGACCCGCCACAAATCGCGCTGGACAACTTGCGGACGCTGGCCGCGCGCGCCTATGCAATAGCGAAAACAAAGCGCGGCGTCGTGCACATCAACCTGCCTTTCCGCAAGCCTTTCGAACCCACCGCCGATGACTCGCTGGAAATCGACCGCCGTCCGCCAACAACTTTTTTTTCACCGCCGCCGGCCGAGGCGAGCTTGCGCCCATTGCTGACGCCGGAACTGCGCAATTGTCGCGGCATCATCTATTGCGGACATGGCAGCGCCCGCAGCGAAGACGAACAACGTTCCTTGTTGCCCTGGCTGTCGCGTCTCTCGCAGGTCACGGGCTTTCCCGTGCTGGCGGAGTTCAGCTCGAACCTGCGCGGCGCTGGCGTCTTGGGCGCTTATGAATCCTGGCTGACGAGCGTTGAGATGACCAGCGTAGACGCGCTGATTCGCCTGGGCGCGCCACCGCTCTGCGCTCGTATGCAAGACTTCCTGGCGGAGAGCCGATTGCGCTATCACATCTATTGCAGTCGCGCGGGCGAATGGGCGGACGACAGCCACAGCATCAGCCACCACCTGACCATCGATCCCGCCGCTGTCGATGCGCGCGAGTTCGAAGACCTGCCCGCCGCCGATGATAGCTGGCGCGTTGAATTGGCAGATATCGATGCCCGCGCCTGGCAGTTGATCGACAGCGAGCTGGCAAGTGGCGACTTTTTTGACGGCGCAGTAGCTTTCGACATGGCGCAGCTGCTGCCCGCGAATGGCGCGATTTTCGCTGGCAACAGCCTGCCGGTGCGCCAGTTGGATCAATTTGCAAAGCCCCGCCGCGACCCTTCGCTGGTTTTCGCCAATCGCGGCGCATCGGGCATTGATGGCAATGGTTCGACCGCGCTGGGCATCGCCTTGGCGCGCAAAAAACGACCAACGGCTACGCTGCTGGGCGATATCACGCTCTACCACGATATGAATGGGCTGCTGGCTGTTCGACGCTGCGGCATTCCCATCACGCTAGTGCTGCTGAACAATGATGGCGGCGGCATCTTCCAGCGGCTGCCCGTGCGTCAATTTGAGGGGGCCTTCCACGACTACTTTCTCACGCCGCATGGACTGGACTTCGCCCAGGTCGCGGCACTATATGGCTTGCACTATAT
>DAOUJB010000145.1:0-12867 GCA_034423155.1 Anaerolineae bacterium
ACGTCGATTTCTCCACTGCTCTTGAGATTGACTGCGGCAGCGCCTTCATTTCAACCACCTTTCGATTCGATTGCTAATATACGCAGTATCCGACAGAATTGGATCATTGTCAAGGGGTTGCGCAAATAATGGCATGATTGCGCGTCAGTCTGCTACACCCCCCGAAGCATCAGGGGTAGACCAGAGTCGGGCGCGAATTATCAGACAAGCCTTACAGGTTGCGAACTTGAACGGCGTTACCCGGTTGTCGCGTGACTAACTTGGACTTGCTACTGCGCGTCTGTGATGAATATTTTCAAACCACCGGAATCCCCAGGTCATCAGCGCCGACGCGCCCCATCACCGAGTCCGGCGCATGTCGCCTTATGATGCCCATGACCAGAGCCGCCCGCCGCACCCGCTCTTTCGTCAGTTTGACGGCTGTTTCTTCCAGATGCGCGCCGCTGGGATAGATATTGGGGGCGTTGCGCAAGCCCAGCTTGACATACATGGGCGCGCCCACGCGGATCAATTGCGGCGTCTCATAATGGCGAACGAAGCCGCCGAAATCGTCTGGCGCTTCGACATAGATATCCAGCGGCAAGTCGACGGCTGCGCGCACGGCGGCGATCTGCGGGGCGGTCAGGTCGGTCGGCACATTATAGGTGCCCGCGCCCAGGTCTTCCAGCAGTTTGATGGCGATGGGATTGGCCGCGCCCATCTGCACCGATATCTTCACGACCAGGTCGGCCGGCAACTCGCCAGCTTTTTTCATCTGGTCGACCAGCCACAACTGGCCTTCGTCCGCCACCAGCACGGAGCGCAAACCCAATTCGCAGCCGCGCACGATATCTTCGGTGGCATAGACGACTTCGTCCATGCCTCGCAGGCGCGCGCCCAGATTCTTGCCGGCGCTGGCCCGCACTTGCGCGCTGGTGCCCCAGGCTGCTCGCGGACCGACGAAGAGGCTGACTTCGATGCCCGCGTCCGCGCCCAGCCGACACATCTCGCGGATTTCGGCGTCGGTCAGCATCCAGATGCCGCTGCCCTGCGAGACGCGATGAATCGTCACGCCATATTCCTGCGCCGCATCCAGCACTGCCGCCAGGGCGCGCGGTCCTTCGACGCTGGGGATCTCGATGCGGTATTGCGCGCCGTCGGGAAAGCGCTTGTGAGAGCTGGGCAACTCATAAAGCTCGCCGGGCGGATAGCCGCGCCGCTGCAAGAAGTCGCGTGTGGTGTGCATGGGCAGTCCTTGTTTTCGCGTGTCAGCGACATTGTACCTGGAGCGCACTGAGTTCACAGCGGCCCCTTTCTGCGCTGTCTCCAGGTCAATATCAAATCACAAATAATTCTTGTTCTTCGTCTCATGCAAGCGGCGTGGGTTGATCTTGCCATCGCGGTTGACGACTGTCTGATAACGCTGCAGCCGCTGCCGATTCAGCCCCGGCGAGCCAAATCGCGCGCTGTTGACGCCGCTGACTGTGCCCGGGCGCGCGCTGGTGATCAACCATTCCAGCAGATCCGCCCGCAATTCGCGCACTTTGTCTTGATAATCAGCTTCAAAATACAGGTTGCGCATCTCCCAGGCATCGGCATGCAGGTCATATAGCTCGCCAAAGCCATCGGGATATTGCTCGGGAAACATGGCGCGCGGATAATGCACCAGGCGGAAGCGACCTTTGCGCAGGCTCTTGCTCCAGGCGAATTCTGTTATGCCCAGGCGTTCTGCATCGCCCGCCGCCCCCTGCAGCTGGCCCGAGATATCGCGTCCATCGCTGGTTTCCATCGCTTCGATGCCCGTCAGCGCGCACAGCGTATTGCTGATATCGACCAATTCGACCACGCTGTCGATGCACCCGCCGGCGGGGAGACGCTTGGGCGACCAGAAGATCAGCGGCACGCGCGTGATGGCGTCGCTGCAAATGCCCGGCGCTTTTTCCATGATGCCGTGCTCAGTCGCATAATCGCCGTGATCGGATGTGTAGACGACGATGGTGTCATCGGCTAGGCCCGCCGAGCGCAGGTAGTCCAGCAATTTCCCCACAGCGGCATCCACCTGGCTGACCGCGCCCAGATAGCCGTGCAGCTTGCGGCGGCGAGCGGCTTCGAAAGTGCGCGGCGGGAAGAGCGCCCAATCCGCTTTGCGCCAGCGCGCTGCCGAGGCGATGAAATGCGGGGCTTTGCCGGCGGCGGCCAGGTCATAATCGGCATTTGGCGGCAGGGACAGCGCGTCCGAGTCGTACAAGTCCCAAAATTCCTGGCAGGGCGTGGTGCATTGATGCGGGCGCGGAAAGCTGACATGCAGCAAGAAAGGCTGTCCGCGCTGGGCAGCGGTATGTATGGTTTCGATGGCTGTATTCGCCAGCCAGCCTTCTTGCGATTCGTCAAAGGCCAGCGGACTGGGGCGGCCTTCCACCGACTGACGACCGCCTTCGCCAAATTCTGGCAGCAGGATGTGGTCTTCCAGCGCCTCCACGCCGCGCTCGCGCAGGAAGCTCGTATAAGCAGCCGACCGCCCGACCACGCTGCCCGCCCGGTACGAATTGCTCTCGTGAAAGACATCGCATTCGTCTTCCACCCAGTATTCCGGGCAGTGGATCTTGCCCATCGCCGCCGTGAAATAGCCGGCCTCGCGGAAGTGCCCGAAGATATTGGGCAGCCCGCCGGGGTTGCGCCCGCTCAAGCTGTAATAGCCATGATTGTGCGGATATTGTCCGCTGAGGAAAGAGACGCGGCTGGGCGTGCAGATAGGATTTTGGGTGATGGCGGCGTTGCAGCGGACACCTTCGCGCGCCATGCGGTCGAGCTGCGGGGTTTGCGCATCTGGATGCCCGGCAAAGCCCAGCGCTTTGGCGTTGTGCTGGTCGGACACGATGAAGAGGATGTTGGGCTGGGCCATATCGTTTCAATTACAACAGAAGTGAAACCAAGTAAGTTTTGCGCAACAGAGCAATGCCGCCTTTATTCGGAATATGTAGGGGCGATACTTGTATCGCCCACAATTGTAACGATGTGCAAGCGGGCGACTCAAGAGTCGCCCCTACGACGAGCCTTATCTTGATGTATTTCTAAATGGTTATTCTCCTGTGTCTATGTTGCAAAAAGGGGCGATACATATACCGCCCCTGGTGATTCTGCGCTCGCGAGGGTCTACCTATCCCCCGTACTGTGCGTCGTACGCGGTTTGATAGATCTCGGCGACGCGATTGATGCCCAAGCTCTCGAGCGTGGCGACGAAGGTATCCCAGCCGGCATCCAGATCTTGCCGACCCAGCACGAACTCCGCTGTCATCTGGGCCACGAAGTCGGTGATAGCCAGGTTCAGTTCGGTGACTTCAGCGGCTTGCGCGGTGGTAAAGGCCAGTGGGGGAATGAGGTCTTCGATAGACCGGGCGTACGGTTCGTAAGCGACTCGGGTTTCCTCGAGCAGCACGACTTCGAGCCCGCCGGCATCTTCGCGCCGTACCTCGCCCAAGCGCAAGTGGTTGGGACGATAGCTGGGTCCGCGTTGCGCCCAGTGCACATTTTGCAGCGTGCCGAAGGTGGAGAGGCGTCGCCAGATGGCTTCGAATTCATCGCCGCCCAGCGCGGGCTCGCCTTCTTCTGCCCAACGCCACTGCCCTTCTTCGCCTTCAGCGGCTTCCCATTGCGGGATGCCAAAGACCGAGCGCAGGGTCGTTTCGCGCTCATAAAGGCCATCGCACCACTTGAAGGCGGCTACCGGGTGTTCCGTACGGCTGTTGATGACGCATTGCCCGCTGCCAACGCCCCAGGGATTGAATGGCGCCTGGCGCAATCCGCTAGGACCTTCCAGCGAAGGCACAGCCACATATTTCTGCCAGCGGTCGCCGCCGATATTGGCGAAGTTGGGGTGCGCGCCGGAAATGACGACGCCGATCGTCGGCGCATCGCCACCCTCGACCTGCTGCTTGATCTGATCCATCGGTTGCGTGAAGCTCTCTTCGCCAAACAGCCCGGCGGCAAACAGCCGATTCAGATAACGCAAGCCCTCGCGATAGCCCTCGCTGGTGACATTCTGGCTGATCACGCCATCATTTTGCTCGAAGAAGCGATTTTGGCCCGCGAATTCGCTGAAGACGAAAGGATTCATCAGGAAGCCGTCGATATTGCCGTTCCAGCCCGTGGTGGCGGCGGCCAGCGGAATCTCGTCGTTCGGGTCGCCATTGCCGTTGGCATCCTGCTCTTTGAAAGCGGTCAGCACATCGAAGAACTCCTCGGTCGTCTGCGGCACATCCATGCCTACATTCGCCAGCCAGTCGCTGTTGATCCAGGCGCGCTGGGAATAGAAGCAGTGATAGCACTCGTTGACCTGGGGCAAGCCATAGATTTCGCCATCGGGCGAGGTGACCAGCGGCCGCACCTGGGGCGAGCCGGCGAAGACTTCATGAATGTAATGACCTTGCTCCTCGATCAGTCCGCCCAGCGGCAGGAACAATCCCTGGGGACCAAATAGCGCCAGCGTGGACGGGTCCACCGTGAAGCCGACCATGATATCGGGCAGGTCGCCACTGGCGATCGTCAGGTTGAGCATCTCGGTGCCTTCGTTGGGCGGCGCGATATCAAAGTTGATATGGATGCCCGTGCGCTCACTGTACCACTCGGTGAAAGTGTTGGTGTTGAAGTCTTCTACAATGGCATGACCCAGCATCAGGATATTCAGCGTAATCGGTACTTCAACGATAGGGAATTCGCCTGGTCCCGATACCATCTCTTGCCCCGAGGCGGTCAAGGGCAGCGCCAGCAGCAGTACAAGCAGCGCCAAAGCCAGTGTTCTCTTGCTCATGTCAAATCCTTTCGATTGTGATCAATTTGGGGGACAAACCTGGTGCAGAAACAGTCGATAGCCGCACTCCTTTCGATGCAACGCAATGGCTACTTAACCGAGCCGATCATCATGCCTTTCACGAAGTGCCGCTGCACGAAAGGATAGATGAGCATCACCGGCACGCTTGCCACGACAATCAGCGAATACTTCAACAATTCGCGCAGCCCCTCGCGCGCCACCAGATCTTCGATATCAATCAGCATCGAGGCGTCTATCGAGTTTTGAATCAATATCTCGCGCAAGACGATTTGCAGGGGAAAGAGGTCTTGATCTTTCAGGTAAATCAGCGCCTGAAAATAGGTGTTCCAATGGGTGTTTACAGCGTAAAACAGCGTCAGCACCGCGATGATGGGCCGTGCCAGCGGCAGAATGATGCTGAGGAAAATGCGGAAATCGCTGGCGCCATCGATGCGCGCCGCTTCGTTCAGTTCTGGCGGGATGGTCGTGCGGAAGAAGGTGATAGCAATCAGCAGATTGAAGGGACCGATGCCGGTCGGCAAGATCATCGCCCAGCGCGTATTCAGCATGCCCAGATCGCGCACGACCATATAGGTAGGGATCAAACCACCGCTGAAGAGCATGGTGAAGACAAAGGCGAATATGATGACGCGCCGCCCCACCAGGTCTTGCCGAGAGAGCGGGTAGGCGGCGATGATAGTCATGGTCACATTGAAGAGCGTGCCGAAGAAGGTATAAAAGAGCGAATTGGCAAAGCCATTCCAGACCTTCTTGTGCTCGAAGATAGTTTCGTATCCCAGCAGGCTGAAATCGACGGGCCACAAGGTAACCCGGCCAGCGATCACCGCTTCGGCAGAACTGAAGGATGCGGCGACAATAAATATCAATGGCAGCAGAATGATGATAGTGATGATGAGCAGGAAGGCGGCGTTGCCCAGTATGAAGATACGGTCGACAGCCGATTCGTTGACCCGGTTGATGTTGCTTTCGTAACTCGTCAGCGAAGCCATCTGTCGCACCTTTACCAGACGCTGTTATCGGTCAAGCGGCGGGCGGCGTGATTGACCGCGATCATAAGCAGCAGCCCCACGATGCCTTTCAGCAGCCCGATGGCTGTCGAATAAGAAAAATCGAGCACCGGCGATAATAGTCCCACCTTGTAGACATAGGTATTGATGACTTCTGACACACCGAGATTAAGCGGGCTCTGCATCAGATATACTTTTTCAAAGGCGATTTCCAGCACCCGTCCAGTCGACAAGACGAGCAAGACCATCGCAGTGGGCAGCAAGCCGGGAATGTCGATATAGCGAATGCGCTGCAATCGGTTGGCACCATCCACCACCGCCGCTTCGTGCAAGGCTGGATCGATGGTAGACAGCACCGCCAGATAGATGATCGCGTTGAAGCCCATATCTTGCCAAACGCCCGACCAGACGAAGATATGCCGGAAAGCGCCGGGGTCGCCCATCCAATTTGGCGGAGCCATCCCGAGCATATTGGCCAGCGCCGCGGTAAAGCCGACACGCGGATGCATAAATTGGAAGAGCATGCTCACAATCACCACCGTCGAGATGAAGTAGGGCGCGAAGGTGATCATCTGCACGCTGCTGCGGAACAAGCGCGTTTTTACCTGGTTCAGGCTCAGCGCCAGCAGAATCGGGATGGGGAAGACGAGCAAAGAATAGAAGCTGAGCACGACGGTATTGATGATGACCGGCTCGAACTTCGGTGAATTGAAAAAGCGCACGAAGTTGGCCCAGCCGATCCAAGGACTGCCTTCGATGCCAAAGGCGGGCGAATATTGACGGAAGGCGATCTGCGCGCCATACATAGGCGCATAGCGGAAGACGACCAGCCAAATCAATGGCACAGCCAGCAAGACATACAGCTGCCAATTGCGGCGTATGCGCAGCCATAGTCGGCTTCTACCCTGCCTTTTTTTCACACCCGACCTCGCCCTTCGCAGACAACAAGTACATTATAACACTTTCTTCGATAAAGTCCCAGAATCTATAAATTGCCCGAAAGCGCGGTCGCTGATCCTTGCCCCCGACAGGTCAGAGGGAGGCGATGTACTGGCGAGTCGCCACTTTGCCCCTGCACATTATTTCTGTGCCTCAGTATCTCCAATAAGGTAAAGCAACAACAGGAAGGAAAGTCGTAGGGGCGACTCTTGAGTCGCCCACATGGTCAAAGGAGGAATTGTGGGCGATACAAGTATCGCCCCTACATATGTCGAACTTGAGCGGCGTTGCTCGGTTGTCGCATGACTAACCTGGAGATACTGCTGCGCCTCTGCGGCTCAGCTTTTCGGCTCGAACAAGCGAAAACCGGCGATGACGATGCCCACGCCGATCAGGCACATCAGCGCGCAGATAGCAAAAAATGCGCCCGCGCCCAGATTGTCGAATGTCCAGCCGAACAGCGAACCTGTCAGCACGAGCGCAATCGATGGCATGGTGACTTGCAGCAGCGCCTGATTGGTCGCCACATTGCCCGGATGGCTGATGGCGTTGACCAGGGTGAAGGACGACAGATAGAAGCCGGGCCAGGTCACGCCGCGGAAGACCAGCAGCAGGGCAAGGGCGGGCAGGTTGGGCGCGAACCCCAGCCCCAGCGTGAACACGGCGATGCCCAGCACGCTGACGATATAGGCGCTGCGCATGCGGAATCTGGGCAAGACCGAGTCCATCAGCATGGTAAATGGCACTTCTACCCCGCCCAATATCGCCGCCCACAAGCCGATATCCGCCGATGCCACGCCCAGATTCTGGTTGAAATGGATGAACATGAAGGCGTAGGCGTTGTAGGTGCCCATGGAGATGAAGAACTGGCTGGCCGCCAGCACAAAAAAGCCGCGATTGCGGGGCTGCCGCTTGGCATCGTCGGCGCTGTGCTGCTGCCGGGGCTTGGCGGGGAAGACAGTCGCCAACTGAATGCTCGCCAAGGCCAAAGCCGCGCCCACCCAAAACAGCAGCGAATAGCCGCCCAGCGCGAAGAGTTGCCCAGCCAGCAGACTCGCCGCCGCAAAACCCAGCGAGGCGAAAGAGCGAATCTGCCCCAGGATAGCTTTGCCGCTGCGGATCAACTGCGTGATGGTCAGCTGCATGCCCAGAGTCAAGCTGGGGCTGGTGGTGATGCGGAAGAGCAGCACAGCCGTCACGATCAGCGCCGGGATATGGGAAGTGGCGAAGATGACATTGGCGATGGCAAAACCGCCCAGATAGAGCATGAAGAGGCGGCGATGCGCATTGCGGCGGTCGGCGATCTGGTTGAGCAGCGGCGTCAGCACCAGCGAAAGCACGGCACCGCCACTGCCCAGCGTGCCGATGAGCGTGCCCGAAAAGCCGATATCGGTCAAGTAAACATTGACATAAGGCCAAGCCACGCCGATGCCAGCCAGGCTCAGGAATTGCAGCGCCATCAAGCGGATCGTGCCGAAGTGATTGCGCAAGGCGAGCAGTCGGGTCATGGGGGTGCGCGGATCCGCCAAAATGATGATCAAATACAATGATACGCGTAGGCACGCGGAAATCCCACAGATTGGTTAGTGGAATGTGCGGTAGGCGCGCACCAGGTGCGACAGCCAGGTTAGCGGAAAGATGTTGACCAAAGCGACAGGGCGCGCGTATAATACGGGTGAATGACAGACAGTATGCGCGTCAAAGTATGTGGCAGCAATTATGACAGATGTCGGGACAGTATGAGTACACACGAGTTTATCAAATTTCCGCCTTCTTATACGCTTGGCGCGCGTGAATGGCTTCTTTTAGGCGCAATTCAGGCGCGCATCGAGCAGATCATTCGCATCCCGATACCTGCGTATGTGAGCCAGAAACTCAGGACAATCTACCTGTCAAAAGGGGTGCATAGCACGACGGCTATAGAGGGCAATTCTTATTCCGAGGTAGAAGTCGCCAGAATAATCGCTGGTGACTTTCAGGTTCCGCCATCGCGGGACTATCAGCGACAGCAGATCACCAACATGGTCGCTGCCTTAAACCATGTCGCGCACGAAATAGCTGCCGGCGAAAGCACAACTTACTCCTTGAGTCGCTTGAATGACTGGCACAGGCTGGTGCTGGATGGTTTTGCTAACGATACTGTCAGGGTTGGCGAAATCCGCCAACATCGCGTGACAGTCGGGCGCTATCTTGCTACCCCTCCAGGGGAACTGGAACGGCTGCTGAATCAATTTTGCGCCTGGCTGAATGACGCCGAGCTTGCTCCAGCGGGATACGAAATGGCGGCGCAGCTTCTCAAGGCGATCGCAGCCCATGTCTATTTTGCCTGGATTCATCCATATGGCGATGGCAACGGGCGCATGGCGCGCTTAATTGAGTTCGCCATCTTGCTACAGGCTGGCGTTCCAGATATCGCCGCGCACTTGCCCAGCGACTTCTACAACAAGACTCGCGACGAATACTATCGACAGCTGCAAGAGTCGCATGGCGAGTACCGCGACGAACGTTACCCGGCGGATGGCAACTTGGCGGGTTTTATTCGCTATGCGCTGCAGGGACTGAAGGATGAGCTGGATGCACAATTAAAGGTCATCCACGACACGCTCCAGGAGACTGTCTGGCGTGACTCAATTCATGCTGTGTTCCGTGATCGCTACTCGGCGACAATGTCAACAGCGCGCCAGCGTCAGAGGCGGCTACTGCTGGCGCTGACTGACCATGGACTTGAAAAGGCAGTCCGCGCGCGTGACATCCGCAGCTTGTCATCCGAGCTATATGAGCTCTACCTGGGCAAGACGGAGCGCACAATTACGCGCGATCTCAATCAACTGGTTGACATGGGCTTGTTGTTACGGTTTGGCAACCGCTACCGTTCCAATTCGGGCAGCCTGTTCGCATTCATGGATCCAGTGCGCTAAAGCAGTTCCTGTCCAGCGCCCGCATATGAAAAAAAGAGCGCGCCGCTATGGACGCGCCCTTCGGTTCTTGCGGCTTGCCTCGCGCATGCAGCCTAGGCTTCGCCCATCATGTCAATCAGGTTCGCGCCCATGTCGATGGCCGCCAGCGCAGCAATGCCCAGCTGCCCATTGATGCGCGCGGGGTCATCGGGCAGCAGCTCCGCCAGGCGGCCGGCTACGAAGACAGCGGCAACATCGTTGGCATCCAGCGCACTCTCTTCGCTGTCATAGATGCTCATGGCAGCCAGCCTGCCCGCGCCATCGGTCATGGTCATGTAGCCGAAGAAGCCTTGCATCGTCTGCTGCAGCGGCAGAAATTCGTCGACGACCAGCGCGACTGTGCTTTCGTGGTCGGACATGTCATAGTTGCTGTAGACGCGCAGGGATGCATAGAGCGAAGACATGCTTTCCGCCGGCATCTCCGTCTCGTCCACCAGGAAAAAGACATCCAGCGCGCCTTCGACCACAGTCGGCGGGTTGGGCAGCAGCATCGCCAGATTCTCGGCTACGAAATCGCGCGCTGCTTCGGTGGCTGCCGCCGCTTGTTCGGGCGATTCAAACAGGCTGACGGCCGCCAGCGTGTCTCCGGCTGGCATCAGGTAATATCCCACAAAGCCAGCGCTGCCACGCATGATCGGCAAGAATCCCGCGTTAGTGCGTTGCAGAATCTCTGCCTGGTCGGCGGGATTGATGCCTTCATACACGCGTATGCTGGCGAAGACCTCGCTAGCGATCAGGTTGGCGCCATCTTGTGTATCGGCCAAAGCCGCGACCGCCAGATTGCCGCTGAAGCCCGTCGGGTCACCGGCCGACCACGGCGCAAGATGCTCGCGCGAGAAGGCGACCGCGCTATCGTTGGCTTGTGCGGCTGCGGCTGGCGAATCATATATGGATATGGCGACCACGGCGCTGCCAGTCGTGGCGACGGTGTATTGGCCGAAGAAACCATCAATGGCAAGCAGGTCGGGCACGAACTCGCTCTTTGCTAGTTCATTTGCTTCGTCAAAATGCGCCATGTCAAAGTCAGCATAGACGCGCAGGCTGGCATACAGCGAGCCGGGCATCACTTGCATCATGTCCCCGCGCAACTGCAGCTCGACCGTGCCTTCGTGCACTGTCGGCGGATTGGGCAATAGCGGCGCCAGATTTTCCACCACGAAGTCGCGCGCAGCTTCGTTAGACGCCGCCGCCTGCTCGGGTGAATCAAACAGGCTGATCGCGGCCAGCTTGTCGTCGGCTGGCATCATGAAATAGCCGACGAAGCCTTCGCTCCCGCGCATGATCGGCAAAAAGCCGGCCGCCGTGCGCCGCGCGATCTCGCTTTGGTCGGCCGGCTCGATGCCGTCATACAAACGGACGCTGGCGAAGACGACATCGTCATCCGCGTTCGCCGTCAGCGGCAGCGCCAATAGCGCCAACAGGCACAGCAGCAAGAGGCTCCTGGCGACATTTTTGACTTTGTGCATGGTGTTTCTCCCAAATTGATTGGTGTGTAAAGACGTATGCATACAATCATCATAAGAAAGATGATGCTGGCATGTCAAGCATGGGGCGGGCGACAGCGACTACAGCGCGACCAAATCGCCGCTGCGGCTGCTTTCTAGCGCGGCATCCACGATGCGCATATTGACCAAGCCCTCCGCGGCGCCGGGCACAGGCGTCTTGTCGGCGCGGATGCAGTCGATGAAGTGCGCCAACTGCCGATCGTACATGATCTGCGGGCAGTGGTCTGCGCGGACGGGCGGAAAACCGGGATCGATGGTCGCCACTGTCTCCGCCTCGCGGTCGGGAATTTCCAGCCGAGTCGGGAAGAGCTGCCCCCAGCCGCGCCGGCCATAGAGCTGTGTGCTGGCTTCGGGTCCATCGGCATGGGGCCACCACCAGCCCGATTCGATGATGGAGCTGGCGCCAGTCGCCCAGTTGATCCAGATGGTGCCGCTGTCGTCCACCTCGCCGTCGGTGTAGTCGGTGGCGATGCGGGCATATACGCTGGTCGGCTGTGGATCGCCCAGCAGGTAACGCGCCACATCGATGGCATGGATACCCATATCGGCCAGCGCCCCGCCGCCAGCAAGACGCGCATCGGTGAACCAGCCGCCAGGACCCCAATTGACATGCACGCCATGCCCCTTGCTGCGCAGGATATCGCCCAGCCGCCCGCTTTTGACCTGCGCACGCAGCCAGGTGACTTCTTCGTCGAAACGCCAGCAGTGCGCCACCATCAGCTTTGCGCCCGAGGTTTGGCTGGCCCGCTGCATGGCCAGCGCTTCTTGCGCATTCATCGCCATGGGCTTTTCCACCATGACATGCACGCCAGCTTGTAATGCGGCGATAGCTTGCGGCGCGTGCAGGCAATTGGGCGTGTTGACGCTGAGGGCATCCACCTCGCCAGCGGCCAGCAGCGCCTCGACAGTCGGGTATTGCCGCGCGATATGAAACTGCGCCGCATAGTCAGCCATGGACTCGGCGCGATGATTGACGACCGCCACCAGCTCCACGCCTTCCTGCGCCTGTGCCGCCCGCGCATGCACCCGCGAGATATGTCCCGTGCCAGTGAATGCCATGCGAATCGTCATCTGCCGCCTCCCTTCGCCCACGACTGTGGTGTGGATTCTACCACCTTGTCGGGCGCTGGACCTCGCAGGGATGTTTCACTGAGACATTCGCTTAGTACATGCAAGTAAGTCATGCGAAAAAGGGCGATGCTACTCAGATTCGAAATCTGTAGGGGCGAGACTTGTCTCGCCCACAAAGTTGCTATTGTACATGTGGGCGACTCAAGAGTCGCCCCTACGACGTTCCTCCATTTTGTTGTTTTTGGCTGCCTAAGAACATACAGGCTTCGGAGCGGGACAGACGCGCAGAGCAGCAAGCAGATCGCCGCTATGGACAATCCGAACAGCGTTCTATGTGACCTGATAATTTTGGCTTGGAGGTCAGTGGAGCGGGGCAGCCACAGCCACCCCGCTGTCGTTCTCAATGCTACTGCGACTTACATATCGGCCACAGACAGATCGCGGAAGGTCATCCAGCCGTCTTTGCGCGGCGTAAAGCTGAACTCGGCTGTGTTCAGCGCCATGACATTGGTGATCTCGTAGAGCGTGATCGTCTGGGTGTAGTCGAGGTAGAAATCCCACCATTGCTGCCACAGATCGAG
>DAOUJB010000146.1:0-1708 GCA_034423155.1 Anaerolineae bacterium
CAGATATCCAACTGACGCAGCGCCTCGGGAGCCAGCACGCGCAGCCCGTCGTTCGCCGCGTCGCTCACATAAAAGCGGCTGGTGATGCGCGCGCGCCCATTGGCGATCACCTCGATCACCGAGCCATCCAGCAGCACGCGCAATTGCAGCGCCTCGCCCACGTCCAGCCGATGTGGGATGCCCTGCGTCTCTTCAGCATATTCGGGGCGCGGATTGCGGTACTGTCGCTTGACTTGCAGCGTCTGCGTCTCGCTGTCGTAGACGATGCTGGCTTTTTCGTAGCCATCGGCGGAGAGCGCCACTTCCAACCCGCAGCTTGGGGCGATCGCTGTGTCGAAAGACGCCTCGATATCCAGCGACAAGCCGCGCGCCGCCAAGCAGCCATCAGCCACCTCGCCCGCGTTGTAGTGAAAATGCGCGCTGCGCAGCGTCTGCAAGGCCGCGACTGGCTGGCTGACCAGGCGATTTTGCGCATCCAGGCTGAGCAGACGCGGCACCGCTTGCACGCCCGTCCAGCCAGACTCGCGCTGGGCTGCCTTGCCCCGCCCTTCGCGCAGCCACGAATAGATCAACATGCCGCCATCGGCAGCGTGGCCGCACAAACTTGCATAGCTGTAGCCGGCGTCATAGACCGCTTCATGCTCGGGGAAAAAGCGCTCGTTTTCGAAGCGGCCGACCCAGTACAGCGTCTGCGCTGGCATATGCTCCAGTTGCACCGAGACGATCAACAGCCACTTGTCGCCCAGCGGGAAGAAGTTCGGGCATTCAAAATTGCGTCCATTGCGGGATTTTTCGCCCACATATAGCGGATGGGCATATTGCCAGTCGGTGAGGTTCTGCGAGCGATAAAGCAACACTGCGCCGCCCACGCCGACGATGTGCGAAGCCAGCGCCATGTACCAGCAGCTTTCGCCGCGCCACACAAAAGGATCGCGGAAGTCGCGCGTTTGTCCCATCGCCAGCGGCACAGCGCCGATGACGGGATTGCTGGGGTGCTTTTGCCATTCTCTCAGGTCATCGCTGCCGCGCGCGAGGCATTGCACTTGCACGCTGGCATCATCGTTGACGCCGGTGTAGAAAGCAGTCGGCGTGCCGGCATCGTCGACCATGCAGCCAGAAAAGATGCCGCCTTGGTCGGGCGAGTCGGGCGTGGGCGCGATGGCTACCGGCAACTCTTGCCAGCGCACCAGGTCATCGCTGATGGCATGCCCCCAGTGCATATTGGCGTGCCAGGCACCATCGGGATTGTATTGGAAGAAGAGATGATACTGTCCCCGCCAATAGATGACGCCGTTGGGATCGTTCATCCAGTTGGCGGCGGGCAAAAAGTGATAACGGGGACGGTGGATATCTGCCGCATCCAGCGGTCGCGAAATGCTGGTGTCATGCAAAGGCTTTGGCATAAGGATGTTAGTGAGCCAATATGGTATCGTTACCATACAGTGTAGCAGATGCGCCATTGTCTTGCAAGGGGCAATTTGGTTGGTATTCGGAGTCGCGCGCTGGCATGCCATTGCGACCCCTACCCGTCAGGACGGAGAGGGTAGCCAAAGCGGGCGAGTCACCGCCTCGCCCCTACGCGCGGCTGTCGGGGGGACAAATACGCCCGCCGATACGACTCGGCGCTGGGGCGAGCATCCAGGTTTTGCAGCGCCGCCACGATGGCATCCAGGTTGGCGAGGTTGGTGATGGGCAAGAAGTCGTGCAC
>DAOUJB010000147.1:0-2049 GCA_034423155.1 Anaerolineae bacterium
ACATCATCGAGCGCTGCCTGGAAATCGCCATCCAGGCACCCACCGGCAGCAACTCGCAAGGCTGGAAGTGGCTGGTGCTGACCGATCCCGACAAGAAAGCCAAAATCGGCGAACTCTACCGCGAGTCCTGGTATGCCTATGCCCGCAATGTAGGGCGCGGCGCGAGCAACAGCCAGCCGTCCGAGCAGATGCAGCGCGTCATCAGCAGCGCGCGTTATCTGGCCGACCACATGGGCGAAGTGCCGATGATGATCTTTCCCTGTGTGCAAGGGCGCGCGACCGATAGCAGTCCCGCCGTCAACGCGGGCTTGTATGGCTCCATCATCCCGGCTGCCTGGTCGCTGATGCTGGCTTTGCGGGCGCGGGGCATCGGCGCGGCCTGGACAACCCTGCACCTGGCCTACGAAGCGGAATGCAACGCTATCTTGGGCATCCCCGACGATGTGACGACGGCGGCGCTCTTGCCTATCGCTTTCTTCACCGGCGAAACTTTCCAAAAAGCCAAACGCGTCCCATCCAGCCAGTTGACCTATTGGGAAAGCTGGGGCGAGGCCTGAGTGGCGAGTGTTTGCGCAGCGCCGAATGTTTTGTATAGTTAAACTGCAACACAGACAACTCATCATAGGCTGAGTGCGCAATGGCTTCGACCGTTCCCGAGCAAGCCAAACAACACTATTACGCGACCGACCGCAACCTGCGCATCAAAGAAGAAACGCAGGCGCGCTACCTCGTGCCTCAGGTCGATCTCGCCAGTTGGACGCTGGCAACGCTCGACTGGACGGGCGATGAATCCGTGCTGGATATCGGCGCGGGACCCGGCCGGCACTATGAACGGCTGGTGCGCGACCAGCGACATCTGCGCTATTTCGCGCTCGATTTGTCGCCACAATTGCTGCGCTGCCATCCGGGCGATGCCGGGCGGCTGGCTTGTGCCGATGCCATGCTGCTGCCTTATGCCGACGACAGCTTTGATGTGGTGATGGCCAATGACATGCTCTATCACCTGGTAGACCTGGACGCAGGCTTGCGCGAGATCAAACGGGTGCTGAAGCCGGACGGGCGCTTGCTGGCTGCCACAGAAAGCATGTTCAATCTGCCCGAGTTGCAAGTGCTGCTGCGGCGCGCGATCATTTTGCTCAGCCCGAATGGCGCTGATGTCGATCCGCCACTTGCGCCTGTCGATGCGTTTGCGCTGGAAAATGGCGCGCGCATCTTGAGGCGGCACTTTTACGCTGTCGTGCGCCACGATATGCCCGCTGCCCTGCACTTCCCCGATGTTGAGCCGGCGTTGGAATTTGTCGACAGCCTGCGCGGATTGCGCGAGCATGGCTTGCCCGCCGATGTCAAGTGGGACGATATGATGCTCATCATGCGCCAGCAGATGACCCAGCTGAGCAATCTCTTGGGCAAGCTGGAGCTGACCATGGTGTCTGGCGCGCTGGTCGCGAGCGACAAGGGCGGCTTCATCAAAGAATTTGTGGCGCGCGGCGGCGGTCGCGCCTAATCGGCACATTTGCATTTCGCCTCGCCTTATTGCTTCCGCAAGGAGAAGCTCAATGTCTGTCTTGTCTTTCGGCGAATTGCTGATCGACTTTGTCGCGCAGGAAATGGGCGTGACGGTCGGAGACGCCTCCGGTTTCGTCAAGGCGCCGGGTGGAGCGCCCGCCAATGTCGCTGCGGCTGCGGCGCGGCTGGGCGGTCGAGGCGCTTTCATGGGGCAGCTAGGCGATGATCCTTTCGGGCATTATCTGGCTGGCGTGCTGGCTGCCGAGGGCGTCGATATCCGCGGCATCACCTATTCCAGCGAGGCGCGCACCGCTCTGGCTTTCGTCAGCAACACAGCTGATGGCGACCGCAGCTTCATGTTTTACCGGCATCCCAGCGCCGATATGCTGATGCAGCCCGCCGATGTCGACACCACGATCATCGATGCCTACCAGGCCTTCCATTACGGCAGCATCACTTTCATTTGCGAGCCGGCCGCTTCGGCATTGCGGCTGGCGCTTGACCATGCGCTGGCGGCAGGCAAGTTCATTTCCTACGATCCCA
>DAOUJB010000148.1:0-3338 GCA_034423155.1 Anaerolineae bacterium
TACAACATCGCCATCCTATTCAACCGGCAGTGTGGACGAGCAGATGGAGCGATGGCAACTCTCATCTGTTAGTAGCGGACAAGCCTTGTAGGGGCGATACTTGTATCGCCCACTATGTAGACATTGACCTTTTGGGCGAGACAAGTCTCGCCCCTACGAAGTTCATTTATTTTGTTGCATTTCTTTATTGGACATTCTGAGAACACGGAGGGGGTAGCTTATGGCGGAAATACATTTGCGCGGCATCACCTGGAATCATTCGCGCGGTTTTGTGTCGGTGGTGGCGACTGCGCAGCGCTTCTGCGAGATGCACCCGCAGGTCGAGATCAGCTGGGACAAGCGCTCGCTGCAAGAATTTGCCGACGCGCCTATCCAAGGGCTGGCGGAACGCTATGATCTGCTGGTCATCGACCACCCCTGGGCTGGTTATGCCGCGCACAGTGGCGTGCTGATGCCGCTGAACGAGCACCTGCCCCCCGAGTTCCTGGGTGATCAAGCCACAAACTCGGTCGGTCAATCGCATCCCAGCTATATTTTTGACGGCAGCCAGTGCGCGCTGGCCATCGACGCCGCCACGCCGGTCGCGTCGTATCGTCCGGATCTGCTGGAACGCTATGACTTGGGGCAGCCGCAGACCTGGGACGACCTGCTGGAACTGGCGCGCGCTGGGCGGGTGATCATGCCCGGCATCCCGATTGACACGCTGATGAACTTCTACATGCTCTGCGCGACTCAGGGCGAGCCGCCTTTTGTGCATGACGAATGGGCGGCCAGCGATGCCATGTGCCTGGACGCGCTGCAGCAGCTGCGAGAATTGGCGGAGCTTTGCCCGCGCGATATCTTCGACATGAATCCCATCGCGGTCTACGAGGCGCTTTCGCGGCGCGATGATTTTGTCTATTGTCCTTTCGCCTATGGCTACAGCAATTATTCGCGCGCCGGCTATTCGGACAAGATCCTGGTCTTTGCTGATATGGTCGACATCGGCGGGCAGGGGCGTTGCCAGTCGACGCTCGGCGGCACGGGCTTGGCGATATCAGCCGCTTGCCAGAATCCGCAGGTGGCTTGCGATTATGCCATGTTCAGCGCCAGTCCGCTCATCCAGCGCACGCTCTTCTTTGAAAATGGCGGCCAGCCCGGGCATCGCAGCGCCTGGCTGGATGACGAGGTCAATCGGCGCAGCAGCAACTACTTTCGCAACACTTTGCCGGCCCTGGATCGCGCCTATCTGCGTCCGCGCTTCCCGGGTTATCTGCACTTCCAGGATCAGGCCGGCGCGCCCATCCGCGACTACCTGATTGGTGGCGGCGATGCCAGAAAACTGCTTGGCGACTTGAAGAAGCTCTTCGCCGAAGCCAAAGCGCTGTATCGGGATTAACCCCCCTCAGTCCCCCCGACAAGTCAGGGGGAGGCGATTATTATGCGGGGTGTGTAGGGGCGAGGCGGTGACTCGCCCGATTCACTCCGCGGGCAACAGCGACAGGTAGGCCACAAAATCTTCATCCAGCGCGCAGATGAAATGCGCCAGCAGACGTCCGCAGCGTTCGATGTCTTTCATGTCCAGGGTCTCGACAGGCGAGTGCATGTTGCGCAGCGGGATGCTCAGCAGGGCAGTTGGCACGCCCTCGCGCGCGACCTGGATCGCCCAGGCATCGGTGCCGGTGCGCGCCGGCATGATATCGTGCTGCCAGCAGATGTCGTGGTAGGCGGCGACATCTTGCAGTCGCTTGACCATTTTGGGATGGAAATTCGCGCCGATGCCCAGCTGCGGTCCCCCGCCCAGCTTGGCTCCGTCCGATACGCCCGGTTGCTCGGCGAATCCCACATCCAGGGCGATCGCGCAATCGGGTCTGATATGGTTGGCGGCTGTGGTTGCGCCGCGCAAGCCGACTTCTTCTTGCACCGTGGCGGCCGCATGCACATCCCACTCGTGCCGCATGCCGCGCAGCAGTTCCAGGCAAGTGGTGATGACAGCGATGCAGGCGCGGTCGTCCATGGCTTTGGATGCCGCCAGCCGGCCTTTGAGGTCGATCATGGGCGCGTCCATGGTGACCAGGTCGCCAATGCGCACGATCTGCTCGACTTCCTCGGCAGGCAAACCGACATCGACCACCAGCGCATCGATGGGCGGATAACGTTTTTGATCATCACGCGTGAGCATGTGCGGCGGCATGGTGGCGACGACGCCAGGCAGGACGCGCCGTCCATGCACCAGCACCGGCTGCGCCAGCATCACGCGCGGGTCGATGCCGCTGATGCGATGCACATAGACGAAGCTGTCCACGATCTCGCGCACCATCAAGCCGATCTCGTCCATATGCGCCGCCAGCATGATTTTGCGTCCGCCGCCCTGCCCGCGCTTGATGCCGATCAAACTGCCCAGGCGGTCGCTTGCGAATTCGTCCACAAGCCCTGCCCATTCATCGCGCAGCAGGTCTGCCACTGGACTTTCATAGCCGCTGGGCGCGTGCGTCTCGACCAGCTTTTTCAGATGTGCTTTGGGGTTGTACATGAGATGTCCTTGCCCTGGATTTCGGCGCATTGTAGCACAGCATTTCTCCTGTGTTTTCTGCGGCTCATTTCACGCAAAGTCGAAGCGAGCGCCGCTGTTGATCACGCCGTGCCAGGCCAGCGCCAGCGCGATGACCGTGTCGTCGTGCATGCCAGCCGGCGCGCTGTACCGATAGCCACCGCCCGGCAGACGTTCCAGCGCATAACTTGCCAGCTCGCCCAGCAGCACGGAGTCATCCAGCAGCCACAATTGGCGGCGTTCGAGCGCCAACGCCAGCGATTCGATGAGCGGCGATTTGCTCTTGGCGGTGGTGGCAAAGCCGCGCACGGGCAGACTGTCGGCTTGCAGCGCTTCGATATTGGGCGCGCCGATGCTGTTGCTCTCCGCCCAGATGACCTGCGTTCCCCAGCGCTGCGCCAGCGCTTTCAGTCGTCCCCGCTGCAACCCCCAGCCGATCTCATTGAAGCGGTCCAGCGCCACCAGCCGGCGCTCTGTCGCATCGATGATGGCGATGACGGTGAAATCGTGACTGCGCCCCCAGTCTATGCCGGCGACATAGCTGTGCCCGGCGAGTGGCCCGCTTTGGCGCAGCGGCTGTACAGCCTGACGAATCCCGCGAAATACCGAGCCGCTTTCGTCGCTGAACTGGGCGAGATATTCCACGCGCCAGATGTGCTCGGTCGTGCGGCGGCGGATGCTCTCCAGCTCGGCGGCGGCGATGAGCGGGTTGCTGGCTGTGCTGAAGTGGAAGGCGGCATATTCGTCTTCTGCGCTGTCCATGCCGATGCGAAAAAGATCGTAGAACCAGTTTTTGCCCAGCGGCGTG
>DAOUJB010000149.1:0-1737 GCA_034423155.1 Anaerolineae bacterium
CGATCGCCGGGCTGCCCGCCAGCAGCGGGTGATAGGGCAGGTTCGCCAGGGTGTTCAGGGGTCCGATGCCCAGGTTGCCGCTGGCCGGCGCGGAGCACAAACCGGCGCTGCCGCTCTGGATGATATTGCCGACATTCTGCGTCAGCGCGATGTCGCTCCAGCAATCTGCCGGCTGCCCGGCGATCGTCGCCGTATTGCCGGCGATCAAGCTGTTGCGAACGCTGACATTGGGACGCAAATTTTGGCTGACATTGTCGATAACAGTCAAAGCGCCGCTGCCGCCGCTGTTATTGCTTATCGTGACATGCGTCAATGTCGCGGTGACATTGTTCCCGAAAGAAATGGCGCCGGCGTCCTGTCCGCCGCTTGAATTGCCGCTGAAGGTGCTGTTGGTGATGTTAAGCGTCGCCGGCCCTTGAACGCGGATTGCGCCGGCCGAGTTGCCAGAAAAGTTGCGGACGCTGTTGCCGGTGAAGACGCTATTCTCAATATCTATGGTCGCCGCGCCGGTGGTTTGCTGAAAGCTGATTGCGCCGCCGACGTCAGCCAGATTGCCGCTGAAGACGGTGTTTATGATATCGACGTCGGCGCCAGCCCCAAGAAACATCGCGCCCCCATACGCCTGGTCTCCCGACACGATCCCTACACTGTCCATAATGACGCCGCGGTTGATGGTCAGGCTGGTATTGTCGCGGACCCGAACCGCGCCCGCGAATACGGCCCTGCCATCGCGCAGATTCACGTTGTTCAGCGTCAGCTTCGTCTGGCTGGCGTCGGTACGCGCTGGTTCACAGCCGCCGACATCGAAGATCCGATGCGTGTCGTTGCCGGTAATCGTATTGTTGTTGCCGTCGATGGTGATCTGCTTGCCGTAGCAGATGTCGAGTACGGCGCTGTGCGACAGGTTAGCGCCCAAGCCCGCTTGCAGTTCAATGGTGTGGGGGTCGGCCGGGCTGTTGGCGCCGCAAGCGCCGACATCCTCGGCCGCTGTGCCGCCGGAATTGGCGTATTCGATGGCGTTGAAGAGGGTGCAGCAGGTCGCCGCGCCGCCCGTGCAGGTATTGCCCGAGCCGGGGTTGTTGACGATTACATGGGTCGCCTGGGCGCTGGTCAGCGGCGCAAGCATGAATAATAAGGCGATGATGACGAAGGCGCGTGATAATGATAGACCGCGCTTTCGGGGGGGGGGGGTAATGTATAGAAGCAAGCGTTGGAATGCCATGCGATCAATCCTTATAAGCTGCTGCCGAAACTATGCCATATAACTAGGCTATTCTATATCATAAAACATTATTTTGTCAAGATATTGCGCATTTATTCTCAGGACAATCTCATTAAATTGAACGCTTTTCTCTGTGCTCTCAGTAAAACCCAGTTAGTCATGCGACAAACGTACAATGCCGCTCAAACTCGAAAACTGTAAGGCTTGTCCGCTATTGGGGTTTGATCGTCTCATCTGTGGCGAGACGCCCGTATGGTGTTCCATCATTATGTTGCATTACTTTCTTGGTCTTACTTCTGTGGCAAATAAACAATGTAATGCGATTACCCTGCGAAGTTGCTTGCCTGTTGTTGCATTGCTTTGTTGGTTTCGCTTAGAATGAAGCGGCAGATTTCGACAATTCGCAGGCTCGGGACGATTGCGATGGCAGAACAGCGCGTGGCGGTCTTTGAAATCAAGCGGTACATGGTCATCTGGCGGCAGCTGGAAGTGCGCGACTTCGGCGAGGTGCAGGC
>DAOUJB010000150.1:0-2369 GCA_034423155.1 Anaerolineae bacterium
CCTCCATTCTGCCATCCGAGTAATTGAGTGTGATTGATGTTTCGACGCTTGCTTCGTCCTATCTCGCCCAGCGCCCGCCGCGAAGAGCGCATCTTCTATCTTTTCATCTTGCCTTGGCTGATCGGCTTGGTCGTCTTCAATGCCGGTCCTGTCTTGGGCATGCTGGGATTGAGCTTCACCGATTGGCGCATCTCGCTGGACAACCTGCAATTCATCGGCTTGGACAACTATTCGAAACTCTTTGATGACCCGATCTTCTGGATTTCAGTCGGCAACACGCTGTATATTGTCGTCGGCAGGGTCGTATTCGGCACCGCCTTTGCGCTGTTTCTAGCGATCTTGCTCAATCAAAAAGTGCCGGGCATCCCCTTCTTTCGCGCCGTCTATTACCTGCCCACGGTGACAGCCGGCGTGGCGGTGGCGCTGGTGTGGATCTGGATCTTTAATCCGCGCCTGGGCATCTTGAATTACAGCTTGAAGCAGATCGGCATCACGGGTCCGCCCTGGATCTACAGTTCGCAGTGGGTCAAACCGTCGTTGATTCTGATGAGTCTGTTCCAAGTCGGACCCAACATGATTATTTTGTTGGCGGGCTTGCAAGGCGTGCCCAAAGAGTTGTACGAATCGGCTGAAATTGACGGTGCCGGCAACTGGGCGAAGTTCCGCAATGTGACCCTGCCCATGCTGTCGCCGGTGCTCTTCTTCGTTATCATCATCTCGGTGGTGAGTTCTTTCCAAAACTTCACAGAAATCCGCGTGATGACAGAAGGCGGACCTGGCGAATCGAGCAATGTCTTGATCTGGTATCTGTGGGAGAATTCCTTCATCTTCCTGCAGTTGGGCGTGGCTGCGGCAGTCGCCTGGATCATGTTTGTCATTCTCATGGCGCTGACCGGTCTGCAATTTCGGTTGGGCAGGCGCTGGGTCTTCTACGAGGTATAGGCTTGATGAAAAGAGCATCGAAGCGCAAAGATGGCTATGCCTGGCGCAGCACCATAAAGGGACGCCGTGTCATTGGCATCCTAATCACTTTCGCTTTGCTGATTCCCATCGGCATCATTTTTATCATGCCCTTTATCGTCATGGTGTCGACCGCGCTCAAACCGCTGAACCAGGTATTTGCCTTCCCGCCGCGGCTCATCCCGGAAACATTTCAATGGCAGAATTTCCCCGATGGCTGGTATGGCTATGGCTATGTCGACTTCACCACTTGCACCTGGAATTCGCTGAAAATCACCATAAACAACATCATCGGCAACCTCGTGTCTTGCACTCTGGCGGCGTACGCATTCGCCCGCTTGAAGGCGCGTGGCAAGAATTTCTGGTTCGCCATCGTCCTGGCCACCATGCTGCTGCCCACCGAGGCCCTGGTAGTGCCGCAGTATGTGCTATTCAATCGCTTGGGCTGGCTGGATACGCACTTGCCACTGATGGTGCCGCCCTGGTTCGGCTGGCCTTTCTTCATTTTCTTGCTGCGCCAGTTCTTCTTGACAATCCCGGAGGAGCTGGTTGACGCCGCCAAGATCGATGGTGCCGGCCACGCGCGCATCCTGCTGCAAATCTTTATCCCGCTGTCCAAACCAGCGCTGGCCACCCTGGCCATCTTCGCATTCATCGGCAACTGGAACGCTTTCTTCGGCCCGCTGCTCTACTTGCGCACGCCCGATGTGCAGACATTGCCCGTTTGCCTGGTGCAATATCAAGGCGCGTATGGCAACACCGATTGGCATCTGATGATGGCGGTCGCCACCATCGCCGTCATTCCGGTGCTGCTGATTTTCATCTTTGGACAACGCTACTTTGTCGAAGGCATCGCGACCTCGGGCGTCAAACGCTAGAGATCGAACCCCCTCAGTCCCCCCGACAAGTCAGGGGGAGGCAAATCGTGCGCGAATTCCGTAATCAAGTCGGGAGACAGCTCCCAAATCTCCCCTCTCCGACTCGTCGCGGAGGGGCCGGGAGTAGGGTAGCCTTCCGCCTCGGCCTGCTTGTCATCTGCTCGATCGCCATGCTCGCCATTGGTCCTTTGGAGACTTTCGTTGATGTCAGCGAGGCGGCGGGCCTGCACGCCACCCACCGCGGCGACTGGGAACTTTTTGAAGACGACTTTGCCGAAGGCTATCTGGGCATCGGGCAGGCCTGGGGCGACTACAATCGTGATGGCTGGCTCGACCTGTATGTGACGGGCAACCAGGACGCCAATATCTTGTATCGCAGCACGGGCGATGGCCGCTTCGCAATCTCGCCGCTGGCGCCGCAAGTCGCCTTGACGGATGCGCTGAGTGGCGGCGCAGTCTGGGCGGATTATGACAACGATGGCTGGCTCGATCTGTATGTGTTGAATCACGGCGCGAACACGCTCTTTCATA
>DAOUJB010000151.1:0-3167 GCA_034423155.1 Anaerolineae bacterium
GTCTGGCTTTACATCAGCGCGCTGAGCATCATGCCCACGCCACAGCAAACCCTGCTCGACGATTCGGCGCGAGTCACTCGTTACACCGACCGTCACGGCGTCCCGCTGCTGCAGACTGGCGACGCCGCGGGTGCCCCGGGCCGCTGGCTGACGCTTGACGAACTGCCGCCGCACTTGATCGCCATCAGCCAACTGGTCGATGCACGCGAATATGCGGAAGGGCGGGCTGCATTCGATGTGCTGGACACGCTGGCGCAGCTTTCGGCATACATTTTGGATTTGCCTCTCCAGCGCGATGACAGCCGCTCCGCACAGCTGGTGCGCGCTAGCTTATTGCCGCAAGTCCAGTCCAGCGCATTGGACAAACGCCTGCTGGAGATCGTCTTCAGCGCCGAAAGCAAACGAACGCTGAATGACGAGCAACTGCTGGAATGGCGGCTCAACAGCCAAAGTGTCGGCGGGATTTTGGGCGTTGACGCGGCCGCTCAACAATTTCTGGGCAAGTCGGCTGCGCAACTTTCGGCTGCCGAGTCGGCACTTTTGGCAGCTCTGGCTGCGCAACCGTCGCTCGATCCAGTCAGGCAGGCAGCACAAATTCGCGCTCGGGCTGCTGAATTGCTGCGCGCCATGCAAAACGCCGGGCAGTTCGACGCTGCGTCGGAAGCTATTGCCGAACTCGAGTCGCTGGTTCTGCGCGACCCGTCCAAAGCCCGCGCTGGCCTGAACGCCGAGTTCCTGACATTGGCGCGCGCGCAGGCTCAACAAATCCTTGATCGCCAGGGCATGGCTGGCAGACGCCTGGTCGATAGCGGCTTGACCATCACGACGACGCTCGACCTGGAATTGCAGCGGCGGGCGGCGGAATCTCTCGCAACGCTGGTCATCATTGATGCTCGCACTGGCGAGATCCTCAGCCTGGCGGGTGATGCGATGCTGGCGACTCGACAGCCGGCCGGCATCTTGCAGCCTTTTGTGTACATGGATGCATTTGCGCGCCGGACAGCTACGCCAGCCACGATGCTGTATGACATTTCGAGGGCGTATCCCGGCAGCGAGGACGATCTCACCTATACGCCAGCCAATGACGATGGCGTAGAGCGCGGCCCGCTGAGCCTGCGCGAGGCTTTGGCAAGTGGCTTGCTGCCGCCGGCTGTACAAGTCGCCAGCGAGACGGGCCTGCAAAGCGCGCTGCAGTTGGCGGGGGCGCTGGGCTTCAATAGCCTCGATACCCAAGCGACCGACCTGACGCTGCTGGAGGGCGGTGGCGCCGTATCGGTGCTGGATGCCGCCTATGCCTACAGCGTCATCGCCGCGCTGGGCGAGATGCATGGCGCGCCGACCACTCCAGCCGCCGATGGCTTGCGCGGACGCGATCCCGTGGCGGTGCTGCAAATTGCAGACGGAGCGGGTCAGTTGCTGTGGCAGTACGCTGCCGCCGCCAGCCGCAGTGCGATTATCCAGCCCAGCCTGGCTTACCTGGTCAATGACATCTTGTCCGATGAGTTGGCGCGCGGGCGCAGTCTGGGCACGGCCGACGAATCCCCGCGAACCATCGCCAAAATCACAGCCAGCAGCGCCGACAGCCGCGACCACTGGATGCTTCGTTATTCGCCCGACCTGGTTGTGGCTGCGCACGGACCTGCCGCCGAGACGCTTGAACACAGCGAAGCCCTGTTGGAATGGGCGCACCAGCAGCGCAGTTTGCCGGCGCGGGATTGGGTTTCGCCCGCCGATATTGAAGAATACTTGGTCTGCGAGATTTCAGGCTTGCTGCCCACCAACACCGACCAGTGCCCGGTGCGCCGCGAGATCGTGCCAGCCAACAGCCAGTTGCTGCCCGACGACCGTTGGCAAAGCATCGAAATCGACAGCGCCACAGGTCAGCTGGCCAGCGTGAACACGCCCGACGATCGGCGCGCGACCAAAGCCTATTTCGTGCCGCCCGATGAGATCCTGGACTGGTGGCAAAAGCATGACAAGCCACTGCCACCGTCCAGTTACAGCAGCGAAGCCAGCGCCGATCTAGCCAAAGCGGCCCGCCTGCTGTTGCCGGCCGACTTCGCCTATGTGGGCGCGCGCGTCGATATTCAAGCCCAGATCATCCGCCCCGGTGCGCTGAGCTGGCGGCTGGAATATGGCGCGGCGGTCAACCCCGACCGCTGGATAACCATCAGCGAAAGCCAGCGCATCGAAGCGGATGGCGAGCTGCAGGCGACTTGGCAGACAGCCCTGCTCAGTGGCGTCCACACCCTGCGGCTGGTGGTCGAATTTGCCGATGGCACGCAAGCAAGCGTCAACAAGCTGTTGACAATCGACAATACGCCGCCGGTGGTGAAGTTGTCTGCGCCGGCGTATGCGCAAGGTGGCGAAGCGCTGATCCTGCAAGCGGAAGCGCGCGACGATTTGGGCATCGAGCGGGTCGAATTCTGGCAGGGCGATGAGCTGCTGGGCGTGGATAACGAATGGCAATACAGCCTGGAAGCGGCGCTGCCCGACGCAGGCGAAGTGAGCTGGCGGGCAATCGCCTTTGACCGAGCTGGCAACCAGGCGCGATCAAGCCTGACAGTAACCGTCGGCGGCTAAATGATCGTTCCTTGTAGGGGCGAGCCAGCGGGTCGCCCTTTCAAAGACTCTTTTTCGCTAAACAGAAATCGGCTGCAATAGATTCGTATAAGAAATCTGGCAAACACCCCCGCTCCCTGCCAGGACTGTTGACTGCCAAGACCTCTCATGCTAGGATTACGGCGAAAACTTGGCACTCGTACACATAGAGTGCTAAATTGTGAGTTCCAACTAGCCTAAGGAGAGAACCATGCCTGTATCGATCCGCCCGCTTGGCGACCGCGTCCTCGTGGAGCCAGTTGAATCGGAAGAGACCTTTGCTGGTGGCGCTTTTGTCTTGCCCGAGACGGCAAAAGAAAAGCCGCAGCAGGGCTTGGTGCGCGCCGCTGGACCCGGCAAGTATGACGAAGACGGCAGCAAGCGCATCCCCATGGATGTGGGCGAGGGCGACCGCGTGCTCTTCGCCAAGTACGCCGGCACCGAAGTCAAGCTAGATGGCGTCAAATTGCTCATCATGAAAGAATCCGACATCCTCGGCATCGTCGATGCCTAACCCGTCATAACCAACCACTCTCAGCCAACAAACGGAGGAAGCTATGGCAAAG
>DAOUJB010000152.1:0-9848 GCA_034423155.1 Anaerolineae bacterium
GTGCTGTTAATCGTAAGGCAGTTGTGTAGAGTGGATTTGGGGCTGTAGCTCAGTTGGTTAGAGCGCACGCCTGATAAGCGTGAGGTCGCAAGTTCAAGTCTTGCCAGCCCCACAGGGCGAACCGAAAACAGGCAGCGCTGGGGACATAGCTCAGTTTGGGAGAGCGCCTCGTTTGCACCGAGGAGGTCAGGGGTTCGAGTCCCCTTGTCTCCACAACATGGGGATATAGCTCAGTTTGGGAGAGCGCGTCAATCGCACTGACGAGGTCAAGGGTTCGAGTCCCTTTATCTCCACAATAGGGCTTGCGCCCATCATTCCCGTAATACCTGCATTTCGATCAAACAAAAGAATACGCCAAGTATCCAGGCAACTAGCCGGTCTGTCCGATTCTCGTTTTCCGCGCGACGAGCGGCTGTCCGGCCTGGCAGCGTGATTATCCTGGTCAACGAGCATGTGTTGAGCATGGCGGTGCGACACGATCGCGATTCCTTATCCCCGGCTTGGCCGGCTGGTGGCGTATTGTGGCTGCGGAATTGCGCGGTAGCGACCTGCGGCGGCGCATTCGCAAGGGCAGGTTGCTCAATCCGCTGTTGGATGTGGGCAACTTCCTGGCGCATTTGCGTTGGTCAGCGCATTTCAGCAGCCGCAGTTCCGGGCATTGCAGTCGTTTTCACACCGAGCTGCAGGATGCCGCGCTGGACAGATTCCGCTGGCAAGCACGCGAATTGGCGCAGCGGGAAGCGCTCTGTATGTTCCGCATCTGCACCAATGCCATCCGGCACCCAAAAGCCGACTGGAAAGACAAGCTGGATGCCGGACTGCGCCTGGTCGAGGACTGCCTGGGCTAGCTAACGGCGGCGCAGCAGATATAGCCTGCGTGCCGAGTCTTCGACTTGCGCCGACTCGACAATCTCGTAGACTTCGCCGAATGCCCGTTCAAAGCCATTCTGCGAATAATCGGCGAATATATCTTCGCGCGCCGTCAGCAATTGCTGGACTTTCTTGTCGGTCTTGGGCACGAATTCGATTATCAGCCACTCCGCCATCGATGCAAAATAGCTGGCGATCTTGTCCAGTGGCAGGTTGTTGCTGATAGCGAGATGGTGGATCAGCGCCAGCGCCAACAGGCAATCGGCTCGGCAGCGCGTGGCCAGCGCATCTCGCTCGCTGTGCGCCCAGCCAATCGCGGCTGAGGGGTTGGTGAGATCGATCAGCAGCGGCTGAATGAAGCCGTCCTTGTCTTGCTTGGCTTTGCGATAGCTGGCTTCCACAGCGCCGGGATCGCTGTCCAGCGAGACAGTGAAGATGCCCTGCTGGCTGGCGATACGGCTGAAGACCCCTGTGTTGGCGCCCAGATCCCATAGGCAACTGGGATTTGCCTGGTCGATAAAGTCGCTCACAATCTGGCGTTTGCTGGCGAATCCAGACTCCTGATAGCTGTCGCCCTCATAGTAGCTCGCCCAGTCTGTCCCTTGATGATCCCAGCGCAAGCCCGCCACAGCCGAGCGCAGATCGTCAGCGATGTTCAGCAGGTCTTTCTTGACTAGCCGCTTACGCCTTCCCGCTGCCGATGGCTCCTCTCCCTGGTATCGCCGTTGCGCGCGGGCGTGCAGACGCAGGTGCAAGCTGAGCCCGATATTGAACCAAGACCGTCTTGGCAGCAGCGGCACCGCCAGATCGAGCGGAATGCCATCCAAGTGGACGCGCAGCAGCTGGCTTAGTCGCACATCCCGGTAGCTTATCAAAGCCAGCGGCGCCAGAAAGTGCTGACAGAATTGCTCGTAGGCTTGCCACGCTTGCCCTGGCCGATAGCGCTCAAACGATAAGGAATCGATGAACAGCGGTTTGCCAGCGAGAAACTGCACATTGTAGGCGCTGGCATCTTTGAGGACCATGTCACGCGCGAGACAGCGCTTCAGCACATCCAGCGTGAGCAGCGCCGCGTCCTGCAATTGGCTGAAAGACCACTCGTAGGGGTAGGTGACCAGTGGCAACTGCTGGGGCCGCAGGATCTTGTACACATCGGGGTCGTCCCGCGACTCGTGCTTGACCTCTGCATGAGAAACCAGCAGCCCGCGCCCCACCAGGTCATCGTATAGACCGCCCTGCATAAGCTGGTCATAATGCTCGCGGTAGCTGCGATTGACCTGGCGGTAGACGATGCCGCCGGAAGTGTACACCGAGCCGCTTGGGTCTCGAAACGATGCGCCGACTTGCTCTCGATCGGTCATGCTGGAATTCAATCTTCTGGGTCGGATTCTGCACTATCGTCAGTTTCTTCCTGCTCTGGCCGGATGCCGAAGAGCGCAAGAAAACGCGCCTTCCAGAGCCGAAAAGTCGCCAGAATCCCTACAACCGCCGCCAGCAGCAGTTGGACGATCAAGCTGCCAGAGCCAGGATCAAGGTACGCGAAAAGTGTTCTAGCGAGCGCAACTGCTGCGCCCATGCGGACTATCTTTGCCAGTTGTTTCATTTTAGACCTACCCAATCGATTCTTCGTCAATAGGCTACCGATGCAAGAATTCTGCTGTTACATCCACTTGGTCAAAAGGCGCATCGTATCCCTTCCACACATCGTACAGGCGGTCTTCTTGCCAGTCCAACCCAAAGTCGAAGACTTCATTGAAGATCAAAGTGAAGGAGTTGACCATCGTGTAGGGTTGTGGCGTCTCCAGGTCGAAGTCTTCAGGCAAGTAATAGGCGGCGTAAATGTCGAAGTGCGTTAACCGGTTTTCCGTCGTCCATACTCTTCCAAAGATCGATCCGTGATCTGCCTGGAAGACGATGATAGGCGCGTTGGTGGAATCCTGCAGGATTGTGTCGATCATGCGCAAGAATTGCGAATTTGAATAACGCAAATCGGCGTAGAACTGAGCGTGACTTGGCTTTCTGCTTTGTGCAATGATGTCGCCGTTTGCGTTGAAGTTGATTGGCAGATGCGGCTGCATCAGGTGGACGATCGTGAAGGTCGCCTCGGGCATGGCGGCGATGGTCCCAATCTCGTCGATAGTATCTAGGAATCGCTGCGCATCGTCGCCGTGAAAGGGAACCAGTTGCTCGGAAAGTCGCAGTTTCTCCAGCTGAGATCGGACTATCCTCAATAGCGTCGTGTCGATATACAAGGGCGTGAATGGCTGACGGAAAGTCGCTGTGTCGCTTGTTGTCTGCGCGTGTTCGGCTTGTCTATCTGGCATCGAGCTTGTACTCAACACGGTGTCATCTACCTGGATTTCGATCGGACCGCCGGGAGCAAAGTCACGGTTGATATCGGCGATCGGACTGGCCACCACATAGCCAGATACAAACTGCACATAGGTATAGCCCAGTCGCAACAGCTCGTCAGCGGCTCTGCTGTGGACCATGGACAATTTGAGATAGTCGATGTCATTGAGTTCAGTCGGATTTGTTTTGAAATACCGCATGTTCAAGGTCGCTGCCAGGGAGTGATATGTTGACCCATAGTTACTCTGCGCGTGGGGCGCGATGGTGAAGCCTCGCTCCCTCAAGGCCTCGGTGAACTCGCTGTTGTCAAAGTTCATGTCTGTCAAGAGCCGTGCATCGCTGGGATAGCCGTCTGGAATGATGTAGTAGATATCGGGGCGATCTGCCCCGTCCATGACTTTTACCGCACCAGGTCGGTTTGCGCGCGCCGCGAAGAATGCGGAGTTGGCGTCGACATAGCGTTGTGCAGCGTTCGCAGCGGCAAGCAAGACCACGATCTGTAAGGTTAGCAGCGCTCCCGCGATTAGGTTGAAGGGCGGGGTGAAGTGGGCATAACTGTGCTGCGGAATGAACCTGGCACAGCCAAGGGCGATTGCCGTCACGATTATCGCGCTGGCGATCGTCCAGACTAGGAGCGACCTGGGCAGGACAAACATGGTGTAGAGGTGGCCGCTGGTCGAGAAGTAGAGGCTGGCCAGGCTGAGGAAAAAGGCAGCTTTGTGCGGATTTTCTATCAGGCGTCCCCCAGCGAAGTAGGCAAGGCTGGTAACGATGAGCATGACGGCTATCGTTTGGGCGACATGGTATTCGTGTACCATGCCGAAGTTCGCGGCGAACAGATGCAGGATAGGGTAAACGCCGACCATCCACAGATAGACGGGGAAGCGCTTTGGCCAAGTCAGCATCTGCATAGGCTGTGTGTTTCGCCCAACTGGTGTAATTGTGCGAATTGCCTCATTGCGGAACGCAGCAGTTTTGCCGTCCTTTTGCTACCGATGCAGAAATTCCTCGGTGACATCCACTTGCTGAAATGGCATGCCGTAGCCTCCCACTGATTCATACAGGCGGTCTGGTTGCAAGTCATGGCCAGTTGCGAAGACTTCGTTCAGTATAAATGTGAACGAGTTTACCAGAGTAAACGGTCTCGGGATTTCTATGGCGAATGGCTCTGGCAAGTAATAGGCGGCATAGACATTGAAGTTTGTTGGTCGTCTGCCTTTCGACCATCCATGTCCGAAATGCGACCCGTGATCTGCTTGGAAAACGATGATGGGCTCGCTGGCAGAATCCTGCAGAATGATGTCTATCATGCGCAGGAATTGCGAGTTCGAATAGCGCAGGTCGGCGTAAAACTCGGCGGGACTTGGCTTGATAGTCTGCTCTATGATGTCTCCATTTTCGTTGAAATTGACGGGCGTGTGCGGCTGCATCAGATGGATGACGGCGAAGGTCGCCTCGGGCATGGCGGCGATGGTTTCGACCTCGTCAATGGTGTCCAAGAAGCGCTGTGCCGATTTGGCGGTGTACGGCACCAACTTCTCGGCGAGACGCAGTTTCTCCAGCTGGGATCGAACGATGCGCAACCCCGTCGAGTCGATGTACATTGGTGTGAATGGCTGTCTGAAGGTAAAGCCATCTTTGACCTGTATCTGGCTGGTTAGTCTTTCCTGGGGCATGGTTGCAGGCATGATGGTGTCCTCAAGCGCGATGTCTATCGGACCGTAGATGCCAAAATCGCGATTGATGTCAGCGATAGGGCTGGGCAGCATATATTGCGACACGAACTGCACATAGGTATAACCGTGACGAAGCAACATTTGCGAGACCTTGCTGTTCGCAATTGACAGGCGAAGATGGTCAAGATCTTTGAGCGAAGTAGGATTGCTGTCGTAATATTGCATGTTCAATATGGAGGCCATTGACAGTTGCGTGACCGCATAGTTGCTCTGGGCATGCGGCGCAATCACAAAACCTCGCTCTCGCAGCGCCTCGGTGAATGCGCTGTTGTCGAAGTTCATGTCTTCCGAAAGCTGTGCATCGCTGGGATAGCCGTCTGGAACAATGTAATAGATATCGGGTCGGTCTGCCGAGTCCATGATCTTCTGTGCGCTGGGACGCTCTTCCCATGCCTGGCTATACAGGGAGTTGGCATCAATAAAGCGTTGCGAATCTGCCCAAGCGCCAAGCAGGCTGATGATCTGCATGAGCAGCAGGCTAGCGGCTACCAAGTTGAGCGGCCTGGTGAATAGGGCATAACTGTGCGGACGAATGAACCTGGCACAAGCAACGATGATGGCCACGACGACAATTGCGCTGGCGATATCCCACACCAAGAGCGACCTGGGCATGACGAACAGGCTATAAAGATGTCCGCTGGTGGAGAAGCTTAGGCTGGCGATACACAGGTAGAAGGCTCGTTTATGCGGATTACCTTCGATTGGTTTCGCTACGAGGTATACAAGCGTGGTTGCTGCGAGCATGGCGATCAACGCATGTGCGGCTTCGCTGTCGCGCACCAGGCCGAAGTTTTCGGCATAGAGGTGAAGGATGGGATACACGCCGGCGATCCAGAGGTAGATTGGAAAGCGGCTTGCGCGTGCGAATAATTTGCTGTGCTTGCGAGCCATAGAAGTTGCTGCAGTTTCGTAGAGGTTAGCGTGAACACTATAGCATAGCGTGCGGTGGTGGCAAGCTGCGGTCGGATTTGCGCCAGAATGTGAAGTCGGCATCGGATACGGAAGCGAGGGGATATCGAGTTTTGCAATTGCGCTTACCGGTTGGATCCGGCGTGTGTCTTAACGGAGAATTAATCAACCCGAAGACATTACCCAACAGCGTGTACCAGGACAGCCGGGTACTCAGCTCTATCTTCTGGGCTGGGCTACTTCTGAAGGAAGTCCGCGGTGACATCCACTTGTTCAAAATACGCGCGGCCGTGCTCGACATGAAACAAGCGGTCTTCCTGCAGCGCCAGTTCCATCCCGAAAATGTGGTTGAGCAGCAAGGGAAAAGAATTGACCAATGTGAATGGTGAAGGGATATCGACCGCATGCGAATCCGGCAAGTAGTAGCTGGCATAAGTATCGAAAGCTATGCCATCATCATCGCCATCGCGAAATCGTTTTATAGCAGCGCCGCTTCCATGATCGGCTTGAAAGATAATGATGGGCTTATTCTGGGATTCGCTCAATATCGTATCAATGAGACGCAAGAACTGCGAGTTGACAAAGGGCAACTCGGCAATGAATTGGTCGCGGTTGGGCAGGTTATTAAGGGGGATTATGTCGCCGTTAGCGTTGAAAGTCACTGAGCTGTAGGGTTCTAGCAAATGCATGATTGTGAAAGTAGCCTCGGGCATCTTCACGATTGTATCGATGCTGTCGATGGTGGCGAGGAAGCGTTCTGCGCTTTTGCGTTTATAAGGCGTCGAGCTGGCTTGCGTTGAGAGCTTGTCCAGTTGGCTGCGAACGATACGCAGCACGGTTGAGTCCAGGTACAGTTGCACAAATGGCTGACGGATATGCAGATTCTTTGGTGCGGCACCCTTGGTCAGGTCGTGATCAGCCAGGTCTTGCGTCGGCAGTTCACCGTTCGCTATGGATATGTCGATGGGCCCAGCCGGCGTATAGTCGAGAACGATATCCGCGTTTGGACTGATGTACATATAGCCGGAAAGCAACTGGGCATAGGAATAGCCAAGCAGCTTAAGGCGGCGGGCGACAGCGTTGTTGGCTGTCGACAATTGCAAGTAGTCCAAGTCGCTGAATTGCGTCGGGTTTTCGCTGAAGTATTTCATGTTGAGGATGGATGCCAGGGACAAGACAGTTAGGGGGTAGTTGCTCTGGGCATGAGGCGCGATCACAAATCCGCGCTCTTGCAAGGCTGTGGTGAACTCGCTGTTGTCATAGCCGATCTCAGATTGCAGCCGCGCATCGCTGGGATAGCCGTCCGGGATGATGTAGTAGATATCGGGAAAGTCTGGCGAGTCCATGACCTTTTGTGCGCTGGGTCGCACTTCCCATGCCTGGCTATTGGCGGAATTGGCGTCGGCATAGTGCTGCGCAGAAGCCCAGGCGGCTACCAGCGTGATGATCTGCATGGTCAGCAGGGTGCCCGCGATCAAGTTGAAGGGCGTGGTGAAGTGCTTGTAACTGCGCTGCGGAATGAACCTGGCAGCTGCAATGGAAATTGCCACGACGACTATCGCGCTGGCGATATCCCACACCAAGAGCGAATTGGGCATGACGAACATACTGTATAGATGTCCGCTGGTGGAAAAGGTCAGGCTGGCGATAGCGAGGTAGAAAGCTCGTTTATGCGGATTGCGCGCCAGGGGTCTGGTCATTAGGTAGACGAGGGTCGTGCCGATGAGCATGGCGGCGATTGTTTGGGCGACTTCATTGTCGCGCACCAGGCCGAAGTTTTCGGCATAGAGGTGAAGGATGGGGTAGACGCCGGTTATCCATAGATACACGGGCAAGCGCCATAAGTGGGACAGAGGCTTCATTGACCCTCTGGATTGGGAATGCCATCGGTGCGTCGCGATTATGACAACGCAGTTTACTGGACAGATTGGGATACCGTAAGTCTGATATGCCCCAGGTCTAGGAGCGGCCTTGTTGTACATGCCGCATCGACACTTCTGGGTCTTGATTCTTGGTGGATATCGCCGCCCAGCATCAGCCCGATGCTCGCCATGATGCAGCGCTTCAGTATTCGCATGGCTCGCCGCCTGTTGTTCGTTGCTAGGCTTGCTCGCGCTTGAATAGTTCAGTGATCTCGGTTTGGAGAAAGAGCGCGTCGTAGCCTTGCGGGTGCGCGAACAACCTGTCGGGTCGCAGCAGATAATCCATCCCAAAGACTTCATTGAGGATGAGCGTGAAGGAGTTGATCAGCGTATAGGGATCTGGGAACTGAAGTTGGTAGCCGTCTGGCAAGTAATAAGCCGCGTAACTTTGATGCAGCACGCGTTCATCATCCGAATTGCTGGCGAAGTTCATGCCATGGTCAGCTTGAAAGATGATGATGGGCTGATGTTGCGATGTTTGCAAGATGCTGTCGATGGCGCGCAGGAAATGCAGGTTGGAGCCTTGCATGTCAGCCAAGATTTCGCTTGGATTGGGTCTCTTGATCTGGGCGATGATTTCGCCACGCGCGTTGAAGTTGGCGGGTTTGTGCGGCTGCATCAAGTGGGCGATCGTGAAGGTCGCTTCGGGCATGTCGGCGACAGCTTGCAGTTCGTCCAGCGTAGCCAGGAATCGTTCGCCTGATTGGCGATGCCAGACTGCTAACTTGTCCGGCGGCAGCAAGTCCGTCAAAAAAGAGTGCAGGCCGCGCAGCAGGGTAGTGTCGAGGTAGAGGGAGGCGAATGGCTGCCGGAGCTTGCGAAGCGGGATCTTTGTTTGGTTTGTTACGGTTGCTCGCGAATCGACGTAGTGCTCGCCGATCTGGATGTCCACGGAGCCATTGGGCCCAAAGTCGCGGTTGATATCGGCCATAGAACTGGGAAACACGAAGCCGGAAAGATAGTTGATGTAGGTATAGCCAAGCGATTGCAGCAGGCGAGCGACTTGGCTGTTGGCGGTGGTCAGTCGCAGGTAATCGAGGTCGGAAAAGTCAGACGGGTTACTTTCGAAGTAACGCATATTCAAGGTGGCTGCCAATGAGTTCAATGTAACTATATAGTTACTCTGGGCATGTGGCGCGATCACGAAACCCCGCTCTCGCAGCGCTTCGGTAAAAGGGGCGTTGTCATAATCCAGCGCCGACATGAGCTGGCTGTCGCTGGGGTAGGCGTCGGGAATGATGAAATAGATATCGGGGCGGGCTGGCGAGTCCATGACTTTGCTCGCGGTTTGCGGCTCGCCTGGCGTCTGTAAGTAGGCGGCGCTCGCATGCAAATAGCTGCCTTGGTCTATGATGTAAGTAGCGAGCGTGGTCAATTGCAGTACCAGCAACACGCTAAACGCCAGGTTGAGTGCTGTGGTCAAATGTGGCCAGACGCTCTGCGGAATGCGCTTATGCAAAGCCAGCGTTGCCAGGGCTGCGCATAGGACGACAGCCATCGTCCAGACGACCAGCGAACGCGGATGCAAAAACGCTACATAGAGGTGCCCAGCAAGCGAATAGATGAGGCTCCAGATGGTGAGCAGCAGCGCCCGCTTATGCGGATTCTTTTCCAGTGGTTTTGATACAAGGTAGGCGAATGTCGTGGCTGCGAGCATGCCGAAGAGTGCATGGGGGACTTCGCTATCGCGGACGAGACCGAAGTTTTGAGCATAGAGATGTAGGATGGGATAAACGCCGGCGATCCAGAGGTAGAAGGGGAAGCGGAGTGCGCGGACGAATGGTTGTCTGTGCTTGCGTAGCATAGATGGTTGTGCTGTTTCCAAGCGGTGAGTGGGTGAGGACACTATAGCATAGGGTATGTTGTTGGCAAGCTGTGTGATGAGTTTTGCTTTGATGTGAAGTGGGTCTTGACTTGGTAGTGAGATGGTATAGAGTGTGGATATAGCGGGCATCTGAGGTGGGTGTCCGCGTGCGGTTTAACAGTTGAATAATCAACGCGAAGGTAATACCTAAAAAGCGCGTGCCAAGAGAGCCGGGCACTCCGTACGATGGTACGG
>DAOUJB010000153.1:0-3771 GCA_034423155.1 Anaerolineae bacterium
TGCTGGCCACCCAAAATCCGCTGGAGATGGAAGGCACCTATCCCCTGCCCGAAGCCCAGCTGGACCGCTTCCTGTTCAAGGTGAATGTGCAATTTCCCGATGTGCACGATCTCGTTAACATCCTGGAGCGCACGACAGGCGTCGAGCCGCCGCAAGCCAGCAAGGTCGCCGATGGAGCGCAGGTGCTGGGCATGGGCAAGCTGGCCTTGAGCACGCCGATCGCCAGTCATGTAAGCGCCTATGTGGCCCGCTTGGTGGTGGCGACGCATCCTGAGCAAGCCGCTGGCGACTCGCTCATCAAGCGCTATGCTCGTTATGGCGCGTCTCCACGCGGGGCACAGGCGCTCATCATCGGCGCAAAGATCAACGCGCTGCTGGATGGGCGCAGCAATGTCGCATTTGACGATGTCGCGGCCATCGCCCATGCCGCTCTGCGCCACCGCATCTTGCTCAACTTCGATGCCCAAGCCGATGGCATCAGCGCCGACCACCTCATTGATGACGCCCTAAAGAGCGTGCCAAAAGCGGCGTGACTTCGGCACATGCGAACCGTAGAAGTGTAACCAATAAAGAATTGCAACACATTGAAGAAACGCCGTAGGGGCGACTCAAGAGTCGCCCACATGTACAATAGCGACATAGTGGGCGAGCAGCCGGTCTGCCCGTTCAGCGATTTCGGTTTTTCGGCAGGTTCTTCACAAGCGGCAGTCAATCTCGCTTTGCGACACAAACAATCCCCCCAGACAACTGAGGGGATAGAGAAAATTGTATTTGTGGGACAACGCGGGTTACTCTGGAGTCAAGACTCCGCCAGGAACCACGCGTACGGGCTAGTTGACCGCGTTGGACAAGCTGGCGCCGGGCTTGAACCTGACGACATTCTTGGCGGCGATCTGAATGCTTTCGCCGCTGCTGGGATTGCGGCCCATGCGCGCCTCGCGTCTGTTCACCGACCAAGTGCCAAAGCCGACCAACTGCACACGATCGCCACCGACCAACGCTTCTTCCACCGAATCGAGCATTGCCGCCAGAGCCGCGCCCGATTGCTTCTTGTCCAGACCAGACTTTGCTGCGATTGCATCAACCAATTCTGCTTTGTTCATTTCTCTCACTCCTTCAAGCTAAGTTACGGCAGCTAGTATATCAATTTTCAACAAACTTGCAGAGACAATGTATTCAATTTCTCAGCCCGCGGATTGTGCCAAGAAGCGTTCGACCTCGTCCAGCCCCGGCAAAGCCCTGCGCCCGCCCAGCGCCCGGCAATTCAATGCGCCGACCGCAGCAGCGAACCTTGCCATGCGCGGCAGATCCCAGCCCTGCAGCAGCCCGTACATAAATGCGCCGTGGTAGGCATCGCCCGCGCCGGTCGTATCGACCACATCCACCGCAAAAGCGGGGAAAGCTTGCGTCTGCCCGCCCCAGCTCACCACCGCGCCGCGTTCTCCCCGCGTGACGACTGCGATCTCCGCCCCCTCCTGGCACAGGCGCTCGGCAACCGCGGCGACAGGACAATCGGGCAGCCAGGCGCGCGCCCAAGCCTCGGGCACGATAGGCACAGTGACATGCGCCAGCAGTGGCTTGATCTGCGCGTAGGGTTGGGATGGATCGAGCACGACATGCTTGCCCGCTTCTCGCGCCCATTGTGCCGCTTGCAAGGTCGCCGCGTTGAGCTTGTCGACGAAGAGAACGCGCGCGGAAGCAATGTCGTCTCGCTGGATGTCGTTTGCCGCGACTGGTTTGCCGGTTGGCAGGCGGGTCATGATGCTGCGGTCGCCCGATGGCTCGTCCACGACGATCACCGATACATGCGACTCGCCGCCCGCCTCGACCAACAATTGCGATGCATCAATGCCTTCGTCAAGCAGCGCGCCGCGGATGTAGTCGCCGGCCTCATCATCGCCGATGCGCGTAATGAGCTTGGCACGAGCGCCCAACCGAGCGGCGGCGATCAAAGCGATGGAAGCCAGACCGCCCAGTTCCCGCGCGAACATCTGCGCGCGCATATTTTCGTTGCGATGCGGCAGGCGCGGCACGATCACCAGATAATCGACCGTGCACACGCCGATGCCAATGATGTCGGGCGGATTGTTCATGGGCTTGTCCAGTTCCGTTAAGCTCGCCTGCTCGCGTGCCTGCACAAGCATATCATTGTAGCGCAAGCACAGCAGCGTCCGCCCGCAAATGGGGCATGAGGCGGAAGTGCTGCGCGCCTTTGTCTGTTCTCTTTGCGCATTCTGTCGCTACAATACTGGCATTCACGAGCCAACGAGGAGACCGCACCATGCAATCACGCGCCGAAAGCATCGCCGCCATCCGCGCATTGCCCGCCCAACTGCGCGAAAAAGTCGCTGGCTTGAGCGACGAGCAACTGACCACCGCCTACAACGCGCCAGAATGGACGATCGCCCAAAATATCCATCACCTGGCCGACACGCACATGGTCTGCATCCGCCGCTTCAAGCTGATACTCACCAGCCCCAGCTTCCAGTTCACCAGCTACGATGTGAACGCCATCGCCGAGATGCCCGATGCCAACAATGCCGATATCGAGCTTTCGCTGAAAATCCTCGATGGTCTGCAAGCGCGCTGGGCGATTCTGCTTGAAAACCTGAGCGACGCCGAATGGGCGAAAGTCGGCCGCGCAGCCAGCCCCGACCGCCCCGATTACAGCCTGGAAGACTTGGCGCGCCTCTATGCCGGACATGGAATCAACCACTTGCAGCAGATTCAAGAAGTGCTGGACAAGCTGCCGGGCTAAGGAATGCAAGCGCCCATTTACGCCATCGTCATCTCGACCGAGGCTGCGTTCAACTTCTTGTCTGTCGTGCGCAGCCACGGCTGGCTGCAGCTGCCGCCTTTCACCTGGCGCGCCGAAGACGAGCTGCTGGAATATATCCACCAGAATCGCCAGGGGCTGGTGACGCGCATGTGGCTGTTTGCGCACAAATATGGCGTGGCGGTGGGGCAGCCCGATGCCCAGACGATTCACGATATCCAGCCGAAAATGAATGATGCCGCCCGGCGCATGCTGGGTAGCGAGCGCGACCTGCGTCCCTTTTATGCTGGCATGCGCGCGCATGCCGACTATGACTGGCTGGAAACCGAGGGGCATGGGCGCATCCTCACCTGCCCCAGCGCCTGGGAAGACCTGGCGAAGATCTTGCTGACGACCAACTGCACCTGGGCGCAGACCGTGCAGATGTGCCGCCGTTTGTGCCAGCTGGGCGCGCCTCACCCGACTATCAAAGGATTGCATGCTTTCCCCACCGCCGAGCGCATCGCCGCTATGCCGTTTGATGAACTGGCGGAAGCTCTGCGTGCCGGCTATCGCAATGCCTACCTGCACGAACTGGCGCAGAAAATCGCCCATGGCGAGATCGAGCCCGAGTCTTGGAAGTGGCTGGATGCCGATGCCTTGTACAAGGCGGTCAAGGCGCTAAAGGGCTTCGGCGATTATGCCGCCGCCACCTATGCGCGCATGAACGGACATTATGACCGGCTGGCCATCGACAGCGCAGCGCGAAGCCTCTATGCCAGCCAGCACAAGGACGGCGAAAAAGCCAGCGACCAGGAAATCCGCGAGCACTACGACCGCTATGGAGAATGGCAGGGTTTGGTGCTGTGGCTGGATATCATGCGCCACAATTACGATGCCTGAATGAACGCCGCCGCATCCGCCTTTAGCTTTGCCAGCGAGGCTTCGTGCAGGTACATCATGTGCCCGGCTTCGTATTCGGCGATTGTGACATTGTCGCGCAGGTCGCTGTCCAA
>DAOUJB010000154.1:0-1994 GCA_034423155.1 Anaerolineae bacterium
GCTCCAGCTGGCGCGCATCGACCAGGGTCAAGCCGCGCACCGTGTTGATCATGGTGGGGAAGAAGACGATGATAGCCACGATCGCCATCTTCGAGGCGGGATTGGTGATGCCGAACCAGTTGTTCATGATGGGCGCGAAGGCGATGATGGGCACAGAATTGGCGGCGATGGCAAAGGGCATGGTCGCTTCGCTGACGATCGTCCAGCGCGAGGTGATCAGCGCCACTAGCACGCCGCTGCCACAGCCGATGACGAAGCCGCCGATCGCTTCCCAAAATGTCGCGCCGCTGGACTCGAAGAGGATCGACCGCTCATCCGGCGCCAGCCACAAACCGAACTGATAGGCGAATTCGGCGAATATGGCGGATGGCTTGGGCAGCAGAAATTGTTGAATATCAAAAGCCAGCACCAGCAACTCCCAAGCCAGCAGCACGGCGACCGCCACAGCAATAGTCGGCAGGTAATGCCGCAGCCGAGTCATGGCTGGTCTTCGTGGGCGTCACGCAGCAGGTCGCGCAGTTGCGTCACCAGGGCGTGAAAAGCCGGATCGCTGCGGGTGTGGAAGTCGCGCGGATAAGGCAGCGGATTGTCGACGATCTGGGTGATGCGTCCGGGTCGGGGCGTCATGACCACGATGCGCTGGGATAGAAAAGCGGCTTCGGCGATGCTGTGCGTCACAAAAACGACAGTCGTGCCGGTCGCCTGCCAGATGCGCAGCAACTCCAGATTCATGCGCTCGCGGGTGAATTCGTCCAGCGCGCCAAACGGCTCGTCCATAAGCAGCACCGAAGGCTCGAAGACCAGGGCGCGGGCGATCGACACGCGCTGCTGCATGCCGCCAGAAAGCTGCCAGGGATAATGCTCGACAAAAGCGCCTAGCTCGACCATATCCAGCATGGCTTGGGCGCGCTTGGCTCGCTCGGCTTTGGCATAACCCATCACTTCCAGGGGCAACTGCACATTTTTGCTTACGCTGCGCCAGTCGTAGAGCGTGGCGTGCTGGAAGACCATGCCATAATCGCGGTCGAGGCGAGCTTGGGCGGGGGCTTTGCCATTGACGCGCAATTCGCCGCTGCTGGGCTGCAACAAGTCGGCGATCAAGCGCAGCAAGGTGGACTTGCCACATCCCGAAGGACCCACCAGCGACAGAAACTCGCCAGATGCGACTTGCAAGTCGATATCCTGCAGGGCGACGACCTCTTCGTCCGCGCCGGGATTGAAGACTTTGTGAATGCCCTGCGCTTCTATGGCATTCATTGCTGATCTCCTTCGGAACGCAGAAAGCCCCGCAGCACGGCGCGCTCGCACAAGCTGACCGCCGCAAAGAATATCATGCCCACAGCCGCCGCCATAACGATGGATGCCCACAGCTTGGGCGTCGATATCAAACTATAATCCGAGCTGAAGTCCAAAATCGCCCGTCCCAGCCCATCGCCTATGCCCGATGGCAACTCGCCGATGATCGCGCCGACCACGCTGGCTGTCGCGGAGACTTTCAGCGCGGTAAAGATATAGGGCAAGGCAGCTGGCAGGCGCAGCTTCCACATGATCGTCCAGCGGCTGGCGGCGTAGGAGCGCATCAACTCGACCTGCTCGGCGGCCGGCGACTGCATCCCGCGCAGCGTATTGATCGTGACGGGAAAGAAGGTCAGGTAAGCGGCGATGACAGCCACCGACAGCTGACCGGCGCCCAGCCAGATCACCACCATGGTCGCGATTGCCAGGATCGGCACCGTCTGCGATGCCACCACATAGGGCAGCAAGCCACGCTCCAGCAAGCGCGAATGGGCGAAGAGCGCGCCCAGCATGAATCCCAGCGCCGCGCCAAACACGAAGCCGAAGATAGCCTCGCTGAAGGTGTAAATGCCCGCATCAGCCAAAATGCGCAGCAGCAACAACTCGCCATTGCGCCGCGCCGGCTGGGCAAATGCTTCGGCGATCATCTGCAAATGCGGCAGGTTGAGGTCGTTGAGTATTTTGAGATCCAGCAAAAC
>DAOUJB010000155.1:0-4797 GCA_034423155.1 Anaerolineae bacterium
GTGGTCGGTTCAATCCTGGTGGCGATCATCGGAATCACCGGCTTGGTGAAAGTGCCTTTCTTCGGCGGCATCCTGGTGGGCGTGCTGGGCTCGGTGGTCGTGGTGGTCGTGGCGGGCTTGCTCTATGGCGATGGCGAGACGGAGTGACGCGGGGCTACAGATTGCCCTGATTCACCCATCTCTGAAAATCAGCCATGTGAAAGACATGCAGCAGGTTGCCGCGCTGCATATAGCGCAGCCAGTCCACCGCTCCGGGCTTGTAGCCGCCACCGTCAATCACCAGAATCGTAGCATACTCAGACGCAAAGATATTGTGCACGAAGTACGGGTATTTCTCGTCTACCGAGCCGCTTGATTGCTGCCATTTGGCTTCTATGACCAGTCCCTCGCGCCAGCGCTGTGGATGCACCAGCAGAAAGTCGCAGATTAGTCGCGTGCCATAAATGGTCGTGCCGATGTGGACCTGCCGCGCATAGCTGGGCCGGACAACGTCGGGCGCGGCATTGACCAGTCCTTTTTTGTCTTTGACGCGCAAGTAACCACAATCCAACAGGATATTCTCTATAAATCGTTCCAGCGCATTGCCGGTGAGATTGGCTTTCGCGCCCTGACTCTTTGCCATCATGACACCTCGTCTGTCCGCGCAGTCCGCAGCAGCATTTCGCGCAGGGCATCGGCGGCGTGCTGCAAGCCATCCGCGAAGCCCTGTTCATAAGCGCAGTAAGGGTATTTGTGCCGGCCCGCGCCGCTTTGATTCGGTGGCAGCCTGCGCATAATGTGGTCAATTTCTTCGCGAGCGGGATTGTCTCTGCCGCCGTGTGTCTTGCAGGTATTCATATCCGTCTCTTCCCCGCTCATTGATAATTCCTTATCAGCAGCTCGTTGACAGCGCCTCGTCCAGCGGCGTTGCGGTTGACCATGCGCGGCGCTTGCACGACCTCGATGCGAAAAGGTTCATCGGCATAGAGCGCGCGGATCAGCGGCGTATCGCTGTTGGACAGCATGAAACGCACATCGCGCTCGTGCAGACTGCGACACAGCTCCCGCAGGGCTTTGTGCTCGCCAGCGCCAAAATCGTCGCGCGCATATTTTGTGAAGCCGCCACTCTTCCGCGTGTGATAGGGCGGATCAAGATAGACAAAGTCGCCCGAACAGGGGGCGATATCACGAAAGTCGCGCTCTACGATATCGACAGCTTGCAAAGCGGCATGACAGGCGCGCAGGTTGTCGGCGTCGCAAATGGCCGGCTTGGATGAACTTCCCAGCGGCACATTGAATTGGCCTTTGGAATTGACGCGCCACAGCCCGTTGTAACAGGTCTTGTTGAGGTAGATGAAGCGTGCGGCGCGCTCGACACTGTCGCGCAAATTGTGCTGGGAGCGGATATGGTAAAAATGGTCGCGGCTGTGGTCTTGCGCGTGCTGCCGGAGGCGGTCGATCAGCGGCTCGACATCGCGCTGCACAATAAAGAAAGCATTGACGAGATCGGGGTTGCTATCCGAGAGACAATACTTACCCCCCCCCCCCGAATCTTTCATATTGTTACGGTTCACAGCAAAGAAGAGCGCGCCACCACCGACGAAAGGCTCGTGATAACGATCGAATTGCTGCGGCAGGCGCGACAATAGCCTGGGCAGCAGGCTGCGTTTGCCACCCGCCCACTTGACGAAAGGTTTCGCTGGCTGGATTTGTGTATGCACATTTGATCTATATGCCAGCTCGCCCGCCTTGTCAAGGTGATCAACGACGCCTCCGCACACGCCCTGTAAACCCGCGCGCGACTTGTGGTATACTTCCGCGATATCTTGACCGACACAGAAACGCGCGAAGGAACATCCATGCCCTCGCCTACCAAGGACATGCTGCTCGATTGGTATCGGCAAATGGTGCTGATACGCGAGTTTGAAGAAACCTGCCACCAGCTTTATCTGCAGAAGCGCATCACCGGCGTGTATCTGCACTTGTACAGCGGGCACGAAGCCAGCGGCGTGGGCAGCATGGCGGCGCTGCGCAAGAGCGATCATGTCATCACCGCCTATCGCGATCATGGCATCGCGCTGATTTTGGGCATGGACGCCAACGCGGTCATGGCCGAGATGATGGGCAAGAAAACCGGAAGCAGCGGCGGCAAGGGCGGCTCTATGCACCTGGCCTCGGCGGCGCACAACTTTTGGGGCGGCTATGCGATTGTGGGCGGACACCTGCCCCTAGCGGCCGGCATCGCCCTGGAAGCCCGCTATCATGGCAAAGACGATGTAACGATGACCTATGTCGGCGATGGCGCAACCAACAACGGCTACTTTCACGAATCGCTGAATATGAGCGCCATTTGGGATTTGCCCGTCATCTGGATCATCGAAAACAACGGCTATGGCATGGGCACAGAAGTCGCGCGCGCCAGCGGCCAGACAGAGCTGCACTGCAAAGCCCAAGCCTATGGAATCAAGAGCTTCGGGCGCGTTGATGCCCAGGACGCCTTGGCTGTGTACAAAGTGGCAAGTCAGGCGGTCGCCTATGCGCGCGAGCATGGACCCGCCGTCATTGAGCATGTGACTTATCGATATCGCGGGCACGGCGTATCGGACAAGCAATACGATTCCCGCGATGACATGTCCGCCGAGCTGCGCCAATGGATGGACGAGCGCGAGCCGATCAAGATCCTGCGCGATCACATCCTGAGCAAGCATGGCGATGTCGGCGCTGCGCTGACAGCACATGACGAAGCAGCCAGGCAGATCGTGGCGCAGGCGGTGGAATTTGCCGAAGCCAGTGATTTGCCGCGGAGCCGCGACGAGCTGCTGGGCAATACTTATGTCGGCTCGCAGCGGGTCTACAAAACGACAGCCAGCATCGGCGCGGGCATCGACTGAACGGAGGATGAGGACGCGATATGGCGGTTAGAAATGTCGCTATGCGGGAAGCGATCCGCAGGGCGCTGCGCGAAGAAATGCTGCGCGACGAATCGGTCTTTGTGATGGGCGAAGAAGTCGCCTACTGGCAAGGCACGCACCGGGTTACGCGCGGTTTTTTGGAAGAATTTGGCGAGCGGCGCGTTCGTGATACGCCCATCAGCGAGATGGCCATCGGTGGCGTCGCGGTCGGCGCGGCTATGGCTGGTCTGCGTCCGGTTGCCGAGTTCATGACCATCAATTTCGCTTTTCTGGCGCTGGATGCCATCGTCAATCACGCCGCCAAGGTGCGCTATTTTTTCGATGGCATGTTCAAGGTGCCGCTTGTCTATCGCGCGGCCAGCGGCTGGGGAAATCAAGCCACCGCCTCGCATTCGCATGCGCCCGAGCCGATCTTCGCCCACTTCCCGGGCCTGTATGTCGGCTGCCCGTCCAACTCGCTGGATGCCTATGGCATGCTGAAGACCGCCATCCGCGATGACAACCCGGTGCTCTTCAGCGAAAGCATCGCGCTGTATCCCAAACCGGGTCCGCTGCCCGATGAAAACGACCAGGACGATTTGCTTGTGCCGATCGGCAAAGGCGATATCAAACGCGAAGGGACGGATGTGACCTTGGTGGCTTATTCGCGCGGCGTCGATTGGGCGCTGCAGGCGGCGCGGGCATTGGCGAGGGATGGCGTGGAAGCCGAAGTGGTCGACCTGCGTTGGCTGCGCCCGTTAGACATGGGGCTGGTTTATGACAGCTTCAAAAAGACCAACCGCTGCGTCATCGTGGAAGAATCGCTGCCCATGTACAGCTTTGGCAGCGAGATCGCGGCGCTGCTGCAAGAGAACATGTTTGATTATATGGACGCCCCGATCAAGCGCGTGGCCGCCGAAGATGTGCCCCTGCCCTATTCCAAAGAGATTGAATTGCTGGCGCTGCCCAACGCGCAAAAGGTGGTCGACGCGGTCAAGGAGATTGTCTAGATGGCGCACGAAACAAAAATGACGATGGATGGGCTGCTGATCAACTGGCTGAAAGAACTCGGCGACCAGGTCAACGCAGACGACATCATCGCTGAATTTGAAGCCGACAAAGCCACAGTCGAAGTCGAAGCCGGCAGCGCGGGCGAATTGCTGGAATTGCGCGCCGAGCCGGGCGACGAAGTTGGCGAAGGCGCTGTCATCGCTGTCATCGGCGCGCCCGGAGAAGAATCCGCGCCAGCCGAACAACCGACCACAGCTGCCCCGGCTCAGCCAGAATCCGCGCCCCCGCCAAAAGCCGCCAATGGCAGCGCCATGACAGCCGATGGGCGCATCAAAGCATCGCCCCTGGCCAAGCGCATCGCCGCGGACAAAGGCATCGACCTGAGCCGCGTGAGTGGCAGCGGACCAGGCGGACGCATCGTCAAAGCCGACCTGGAAAATTGGCAAGCGCCGCCCCGCCTGCCAGACCAGCCCCCCGCCCCGCCACCCGCCGCTGGCCAGGCCACCTGGGGCAAGCTGCCCGATGCCGATATTGAGGTCATCCCGCTCAGCCGCATGCGCCGCGCCATTGCCGATGGCACAGTGAAAAGCAAGAGCAATACGCCGCATTTTTATGTGACGATCGAAGCCGATGTCGAGCCGCTGCTGGCTTTGCGCAAGTCGATCAATGCTGCTCTGGCGGCGCGCGGCATCAAAGTCAGCGTCAATGACATGCTCATCAAGGCGCTGGCGCTGAGCCTGCTCGAATTCCCCAACCTCAACACGCATTTTTATGGCGACCGTTTCGTACGGCATCTGCGCGTCAATATCGGCGTGGCGGTTTCGCTGCCAGAAAACGGCTTGGTCAATGTGGTCTGTCAGGATGCCGACAAGCGCAGCCTCAGCGACATGGCGGTTGCCAACAAAGCCATGTACGA
>DAOUJB010000156.1:0-3322 GCA_034423155.1 Anaerolineae bacterium
CGGGGGCGCGGATGGGGATGACGCTCAAGGGTTTGGGCATGTGCCGTATGGTAACGAAAATGCGCCGCGTGGCGTAGGGGTGAGGCGGCGACTCGCCCGATTGACCTCCTCGGACTCCCGTTGTGTCAAGGGGATGGCGTTATTCCACCGTGCCCAGATAGAACAAGCGCTCGTTCGTTGTCGCAGCCAAGAAGTTTCTGATGGGGTCAAAAGCCAGGTCATGCGCGTCCAGCCGCAGGGTTTTGCTCGGCACATCGGCATCCAGCGCATCGACCAGCGCGACCCAGCCCAAGCCGTCCACTTCCAGCGCCAGCCCCAGCAGCGCGCTACCCCGACTGCCGAAAGCAAATGCCAGGGAACGCAACTGCGTGCCCGCCAGTTGATAAAAGGCGCGCGGATGGGCATCTTCGACCGCCAGCACATACAGTTGGTCGGCGCTGCTATAGGCAAAGTCCCCCGGCAGCTCCGGCGGCAAGGGCACGACGACTGGTGGCAAGCCCGCGCCAACCAGCGGCAAAGAAAGCGTCACTTCGCCAGCGGCATCGTACACCCAGATTGCGCTGTGCCGCCCGCTCGCCGACATGCCGGTCACAGCCAGCCAGCGATCATCCCGGCTGAAGGCGACGCTGCGCAGCGGATAGGGGAAGCGGTCGCTGAGAATCCGCTCGCCTGTGTCCAGTTGCCGCATTGGATTCAGCCGGCTGGTTTCCAGCTTCCATATTTGCAGCTCTTGCCCGCTGATGAGCGCCAGTTTGTCGCCCGCATGTGACCAGGCCAGCGCGTCGATGGGCTTGGTCAGCCAGGCGGGGACCGGTAGGCGCTGTGAGCCGAATGGCGGTTGCAAGAACAATTCCGCGCCCGCAGCGCCGCCGACCGCAAGCAGCTCTCTGTCCGGCGAGATAGCCAGGCCGCGCGGCTGCATCACATCCGTCAGGGCGATGGCGTCGATATTCTCGGCCGGGTGATCAAGTTGTCCGCCCGACCAGTTGACTAGCTGTCCAGGCTGGTCGGCCGGCGTAAGCGGGCGCAGCGAGGGCGTGGCATAAGGCTCCAGGTAATAGAAGTTGGCATTGCTGTTGCTTTCGATCGTCCAGCCGATCTGGCCGTCGACCTCTACCTGCCACCAGACATAGCTGCCTTGGCAGGCTGGCCCATCCAGCACATGATCGACGATGTGCCGCGGGGGAATCTCGGCGATCAGCGGCGCATTGGGCTGAGGACTGGCGCGCAGGCGGTTGTGAAATGTCTCCGATGCACTGCGGGCGGCGCGGCGTCCGATATCAATGCGCGGCGGCAGAAAACCTGCATAGCCAGCCGGGCAGAAGTGAATCACGCCGCTGGCAGCCTGTCGCGGGTCGACGATCGGCAGGTCTTCGCAGTTGCCAGTCAGACGCAGCAGAGAGCGCTTGACCCAGCCCTGGCGGAAGAAGAGCCAATCGCCGTCTTCGTTTGTGCCCAGCGCCTTGTGCTTTTGCATGCGGTCGATCTTCGCGGCGACATCTGCCATCGGCGCAACGCGGACATTCAGCCCGTCGCTGGTGGCCCGCAGCCAGCAGGCGGCCTGCGCAAGGGCGGAGTCGTTATCTGGGCGCGCCAGGGGGATGGGACCAATGCCGAGGTTGGGCACACGCGCATCACAAAGCTGCGCCAGCCCGCCATCGACCGAAGTGTGCACAGCGAATTCGCCAGCCACTGTCGGAAAGTCGAAGCGCCAGGCATCCAGCGCTTGCGTCAGTGGCAAGCCAGCCACCAGCTCGCAGCCCAGTGCGGTCGTCGTCACTTCGCGCAGCAAGGTCGCCTGGGGCGGAGACGCGGCTTCAATGAAAGAGGCGGCGGCGCGATAAGCAGCGGCCAGCGCATCCGATGGCTGAGCCTGCGCAACCAGCAGCGCATGCCCGAGCAACAAGATTAGGATGAGGGGGCGCAAAGCCGGCTCCGCGAGCTTGGGATTGGGTTCGCCCGTATTGTAGCCACAGGCTCGCCAGGCCACTAGCCGAGTCCAGTCCGTCCCCGGGTCTGAAGCCGCGAAACGCGCATAAAAACCAACAAAGAAATGCAACAACAAGCAGGCATGTCGTAGGGGCGACTCTTGAGTCGCCCACATGGCCAACAGCGGTATTGTGGGCGATACGAGTATTGCCCCCACAGCTTTCGAATCTGAGCGACGCCTCTGCGACAGAAAATGTTCGCCCCCTGTATGCGCGCTGGCATAGATGCTACAATGGCGGCTTACACCCGCGCAGCGAGCCAATGTGTCCATGCCGCGATTGTCTGATGTCTATCAGCTGAAGAATTACATCGACACCTTTGCGCTGGGGCATTATGCGCGCGTGCTGGATGCCATCGACCAGCGCAGCGGCCGGCAAGTCGCTTTTAAGGTGATGCGGCCCGAGCATTTGGCTGACGATGGCGACATCCTGTGGGAATACCGCGCTTTTGGCAGCGAAGCCGATATCCTGGCGCGCTTGTGGCACAGCCCGCATATCGTCAAGCTCAGCGATTGCGGCTATATCTCCGACCGCGAAGAAGCCCCCCGCGCCGGCGACATCAACAGCTTCCAGGTCAATGTGCGCGCTTTCGTCGATGCCATGCAACAATTCGCATCGGCCGGCTGGCGTCCCTATCTGGCTTTGGAGCAGCTGCCCCGCCAACATAGCTTGTTCTATTTGATGAAACCGAACCGCCCCAACAGCCGCTGGCGATTGCCCAGCGAAGAAGGCCTGGCGCTGGCCTTGCAATTTTGCGACTTGCTGGAAATGGCGCACGACAACAAAATCGTCTATCTCGACCACAAGCTGGAGCATGTCTATTGGGATGGCGCGCACTTGAAAGTCATCGACTTCAACAGCTCGCGCCGCCTGGAAGACGACCGCCAGCGAGCGCCCCAACAATACACCAAAGATGTGCACAGCTTGTGCGTGGGCGTGCTCTATCCGATCTTCACGGGCATGTCGCCGCAGATGACAGCGCTGCGCCCCCAGCCCAGCAGCCGCGACGCGGTCGAGGCGCGCTATAACGGCATCGACCAACTGGACTTCAGCCTCGAGCCGCAACTGAGCGAGGGCATCGCCGAATTGCTGCAACGGGGCGCCGCGCAAGATATCGACACCCTGCAGGAGTTCGCCAATGGCTTGCAGCGGGTGGCCACCCAGCACGGCTTTCAATTCCCCGATTATTACACCAACAACGCCAGCCGCGAGGCGCGGGCACAGATGCGGGCGGGCTTGCTGCGGATGCGGCAGGGCCAAGAGCATATCCGCGAGGCGCGCGACCTCTTCCGCGAGGCGCTCATACAAGATGGCATCAGCCGCGACCTGGAAGA
>DAOUJB010000157.1:0-2173 GCA_034423155.1 Anaerolineae bacterium
TAGATAGCCGCTTCATCGCCATTGCGGGCGCGCGAAAGCGCCTCTGCCCAGCCTTTTTCCTTGAAGCTCAAGTCGCGCTCGACCACCTGGTTGTCGACCTCGCGCCAATAATATTTCAGGTCGTCATGCTGCCAATGCGCATAGATCTCTTCCCAGCCGAGCTTGCTGGGTCCATGCGGCAGCAGCATGTGCTCGGCGATCTCTTCGCCCACTTTCAAGTAGCGGTTGTCCAGCGACAGGCGCAAGCGGTCTTCGGTGTAGTTGGGCAATGCCTTGTGAATGGTCAAGGCGGGGAAGAAGAGCGCATCGCCACATGCATAGTCGGTGGAATGCCAGACGGGGTCGATCTCGTCGTGTTCGGTTTCGTCGACGATCAAGCCGCCCGCCCCCAGCGAGAAGTGATGTTCCAGCACACGCTGCACGCGATGCGAACGCGGGATGACCGCCAGCCCGCCCAGTTCCAGCGGACAATCGCCCACGGGTGCCCAGCAGGTCAAGGTGTTGAAGCTGCCCTGAAAATGCACATAATCCTGGTGGGTGGGCGTGGTGTGCTCGGTGTATTTGGGAAACCAGATGCGCGCCACTTTCTGCGGATGCGGCATGATCTCGCCACCCAGGATCTTGGCAACCGTGCTGGTCACTTCGTCCCAGTGGGCGCTGCGGTGGAAGTTTTCCAGCTTGTAGACTTGGGCATAGCCAGCCGTGTATTCGTTGTCGCCTTCGGTATAGCGCATGTTGATATCGGCGATGCCATCGGCCGGGTTCGTGCCAGCGATGAGCCAGCCGGCTTCTTGAATGGCGCTCATCATCTCATAACGCAGGGCGCGCAGGCGTTTGGCTGGCATCAAGCCGCGAAAGAACAGGTAGCCTTCGTCAGCGATACGCCGCTGCAATTCGGCTGGGTCGTCCAGCGCGTCGTTGGATTCGCGCAGTTGTTTGATTTCTTCCGTCATTTTGTCGCTCCATGATCGGCGTACGAGCGACGCCTAGTTTACCACAGAGACGCAGAGGCACAGAGATTCGCCGCACCAGCGCAGCATACCCTGTAGAATTGCGCCAGTTTGCGGCATGATGACCGCCTATCCGCCGCAACGAGCAGAAGGAGCAGCCGCCATTAACGCCAAGATTCAAATCTCAATTGATGTGATCGACCTGGACGAAGCGTTGGCGCTGGCGGAGGCATCGGTCGCCGCGGGCGTCGACTGGCTGGAAGTCGGTACGCCGCTGCTGCTGGCAGAGGGGCTGCATGCGGTGCGCGCCTTCCGCAGCCACTTCCCCGATACGCCTATCGTTGTCGACCTGAAGACCATGGATGGCGCGGGCTTGGAAGCCGAGATGATGTTCAAAGCTGGCGGCGATATGGTCGTGGTGATGGGTCAAGCGCACGATGCCAGCATCATCGAGCAGGACAAGATGGCGCGCCAGCATGGCAAGCGGGTGATGTGCGATGTCATGCTCTGCGCCGACAAACCCGCGCGCGCCCGGCAAGCCCAAGATTTGGGCGTCGACTATATCATCGTGCACACCGGCTTCGACGAGCGCAATATGCTGCCGGGCCTCAGCCCCCTGGATGACCTGCCGGCTGTGCTGGCGGCGGTCGATATCCCCGTGCAGGCGGTGGGCGGGCTAAGTGTGCCGCAAGCCATCGAGACCCTGCGCATGGGCGCGGAGATCGTCGTCTTTGGCGCGCCTCTGGTCATCAGCGGGCGTGAATTCAAAGCGGCCGACCCCAACTTCGACCGTCAGCTGCGCGAGATCGTGGCTGAAGTGCGGGCGGCTGGCTGACCGGGGCAACTGCGCAACCCCCCTCAGTCCCCCCGACAGGTCAGGGGGAAGCAGGCTTTGGCTACCCTCTCCGTCCTGACGGGGAGGGGCTGGGGGAGGGGTCGGCTACCCTTTCCGTCCTGTCGGGGGGAGGGGTTGTAGTGCTTAGCCATCACATATCCGCGTAATAATCCTTGACGATGTAGTGATAATCGCGCGGCGGACGGGTGTGATAATCGTTCTGCACAGGTCGCTCGGGCAGGTCCATCGGCTCGGGAATGACATTCTGATAGGGAATCGCGTCCAACATATCGCGCATCACATTCAGCCGCAGACGCCGTTTGTCGTTGGAATTGATCTGACGCCAGCGCGACTCTGGGATGTCGGTGTGCTCGATCATGGCATCTTT
>DAOUJB010000158.1:0-4352 GCA_034423155.1 Anaerolineae bacterium
GATTACCTGACACTGGCTCGCAGCGCCGCCAGCCTGAGCGGTGGAGAAGCCCAGCGCATCCGCCTGGCCACACAAGTCGGCAGCCAGCTCACCGGCGTGCTCTATGTGCTGGACGAGCCGTCCATCGGCTTGCATCAACGCGACAACCGACGCTTGATCAATACGCTCATCGGCTTGCGCGATCTGGGCAACAGCGTGCTGGTAGTCGAGCATGACGAAGAGACCATGCGCAGCGCCGACTGGCTGATCGATCTGGGACCAGGCGCGGGCGAACATGGCGGTCGGCTGGTTGCGCAAGGCACGCCAAAGCAAGTCGCCGCCAACCACGAAAGCTGCACGGGCAATTACCTGGCGGGCCGCTTTGAAATCCCGCTGCCCCAGAATCGGCGGGCTGGTTCGGGCGAAATGCTGCGCATCTGCGGCGCGCGCGCCAACAACCTGAAAGACATCCGGGTCGACTTTCCGCTGGGTTGCTTCATTTGCGTCACTGGCGTCAGCGGCAGCGGCAAATCGTCGCTGGTCGTACATACGCTGTATACGCGGCTGGCACAGTTGATCAACCGCAGTCGGCTTCGCGCTGGCGAGCACGATGCGCTGCATGGCGAGGAGCATATCGACAAGATTATCAATATCGACCAAAGCCCAATCGGACGCACGCCCCGCAGCAATCCGGGCACTTATACCAAGCTTTTTGATGATATTCGCCAGCTTTTTGCTCAACTTCCCGAAAGCAAGGCGCGCGGCTACAAACCGGGCCGTTTCAGCTTCAATGTGCGCGGCGGGCGCTGCGAACACTGCGAGGGGCAGGGGCTTATCCGCATCGAAATGCAATTCCTGCCCGATGTGTATGTGCCTTGTGAAGTCTGCCGCGGCACGCGCTACAACCGCGAAACCTTGCAAGTGCAGTACAAAGACAAGTCTATCGCCCAGGTGCTGGCGATGAGCGTGCAGGAAGGTTTGGAGTTCTTCGCCAACTTGCCGCGCATCCGCCGCAAGCTGGAGACGCTGGCCGCGGTCGGCTTGGGTTACATCCGCATCGGACAGCCAGCCACGACGCTCAGCGGTGGCGAAGCGCAGCGCATCAAACTCAGCCGCGAATTGTCCAAACGACCCACCGGGCACACCCTGTATATTTTGGACGAGCCCTCGACCGGCTTGCACGCCTATGATGTGGCGCGTCTTATCGCTGTGCTGCAGCGGCTGGCGGATGCGGGCAATACCATCGTCGTCATTGAACACAACCTGGATATCATCAAAGTAGCCGATCATATTATCGATCTGGGGCCAGAAGGCGGCGACGGCGGTGGACGGATAGTCGCGCAGGGAACGCCCGAACAGGTGGCGAATTGTCCAGGCTATACGGGGCGCTACCTGGCCGACATGCTGGCGCGAGCTCGCTGAAACCAGGTAAGGGAGGTGCATGATGGAAAAGGTCAGAATCGGCGTCATTGGCGGCTCGGGGCTGTATCAGTTGCCCGAGATCAGCGATGTGCGCGAAGTAGACATGGATACGCCTTTCGGACCGCCCAGCGGCACGATCCGCATCGGCAGCCTGTCTGGCAAGCGCGTCGCCTTTTTGCCGCGTCATGGCGAGGGACACACCCTGGCGCCGCACGCCCTGCCATACCGCGCCAATATCTATGCGCTCAAGCAGTTGGGGGCGCGCTTCATCATCGGCGTGAATGCTGTCGGCTCGCTGCAAGAAGAATATGCGCCCGGCCAACTCGTCACGCCCGATCAGTTGATTGATTATACCATCCACACACGCGCGCGCAGCTTTTTCGAGCGGGGGCTGGTCGTGCATGTATCGGTGGCCGATCCCTTCGGCGACTATCTGCGCAGCCTGCTGGCCGATGCTGCCGAAAGTAGCGGCGCAGTCGTGCATCGCGGCGGCTGCTTTTTGATCGAAGATGGTCCGCGCTTTGCCACGCGCGCCGAAGCTCGCCTCTTTCAGCGCTGGGGCTGCCACATCATCGGCATGACAGCCGCGCCCGAAGCCTTCCTGGCTCGCGAAGCCGAGATCGAATATGCGGCTTTGGCGCATGTTACCGATTACGACTGCTGGCGCACCGAGAGCGAAGACACCACCAGCGATATCGTCATCCAGCAGTTGGCGCAGAATATCGGCTTTGTGCAGGCGGCGCTGGTCGAGGCGGTCGGGCAGCTGGACGAGACGCTGGAACTGCCGGCGCACCGGGCATTGGATGCGGCTTTGGCGACCGGGCGCGAGCACATGGATGCGGCTGTCGTTGAGCGCTTGCGACCCATCGTGGCGCGCGTTTTGGGTTTGGACGTTTAGAGACTCTCTCAATCCCGCGACATTTCGACTTAAATAACCTGTCCTTAGCTGACCCGTCGGGAGGACCGAGAGGGGTGATCTTCCCCAATCGCTTGACAAATTAGAAATGATAGTTTATTTACTATAGTGCCTCATTCAACAGGATTTGTGATCATGCCTATCAAAAAAGCGATGCCGCGAATATTGACGAAACCAGCCGCGGGGCTGAAGTTCCTGCCATCCCCCCCCCCGTAACATCTCGTAATAATATCTTACTTGATTTTCGTTCTTCTCTTCTAATCAAGTCCATCCTCATCGCGCTGATTCTGCTGCTGCCCCTGGTGCCAGCCTCCGCCGCGACATTCACCGCCGACAGCCACGCGACCCTGGTCAGCGCCATCAACAGCGCCAACGGCAACAGCGAAGCCGACATCATCAACATCACGGCGGACATCACCCTGACCGCCAATCTGCCCGGCATCACCAGCGACATCACCTTCAACGGTGGCGGCTTCACCATCGACGGCGCGGACAGTTACACCGCCTTCCTTGTCACCATCGGCGGCAAAAATGTGGTTTTCAACGATCTTGTTATTGCCCGGAGCAACGGCCATAGCATAAGGCATCTTACTACCACGGGAGGCGTGGGGACAATGAGGTTGAACCGCGTTACCGCGCGCGATGGCGGGGGCGGGCTTATATGCAATCAAAACAATTTAACCATCAACGACAGCGTATTCCGCAACAACACCAGCGCGGATTACGGTGGGGGAGTCAGTGCAGGCCTTGCTTGCGCGGTGAGCATCAATCGCAGCGCCATTCACGACAATACCGCCTTGTATTGGGGAGGCGGCATCGCTGTTCTTGCCAGCAGCGGCTCTGTCACCGTGACCAACAGCAGCATTTACGGCAACACAACTACCGATACCACCGATGGCGCTGGCGGCGGCCTCTTCGCGACCAATGGCGGCACCATCCGCCTCAGACATGTGACCGTAACCGACAACAGCAGCGCCGGCACTGCGGCCAATCGCGGCGGCGGCATCAGGCTCGAAAACGGCAAACTGCATTTGCAAAACAGCATTGTCTATGGCAATACGCGCGGCGACTGCTCGCGGGGTCCGGCGCTGAGCACAAATAGTGGCAACATCATCGGCTCGGTCAGCAATTGCGGCGCGGGCACAGGCGGATTGAGCGACGATCCCAGGCTTTCTGCCAGCGCGACCGGCAGCCCGCCTTACTTCGCCCTGGAAACGGGCAGTCCCGCTATCGACGCCGTTGCTTGCCTGAGCGGCATTCGCAGCGACCAGCGTGGAATGGCGCGCCGCTCCGGCAGCCGCTGCGACATCGGCGCTTATGAATTTCAGTATCCGCCGGTGCCGCCAAGCGCTGACAGAGGCGGACGCGGTGGCGGAAGCGGCGATGACGAGGCGACGCCCACGGCAATCCCTGTCATCCGTTATTCGCCCGAGCAAAGCTGCCAGACCTTGCAGCCGTCAATCGTGGTCAGCAATGCCAGCAGCGGCATCCAAGTCCGCGCCTGACGCAGTCGAAAAGTCGCCGATGGGCCAGAGCTTGAGCGGCTGCATGGTGCGGACGCAGTACGCGCTCAATTTCCGCGATGCGCCCGACGGTGAGGTCATCGGCGGCATACCGAACAATGCCACGCTGACGGCGCTGGAACGGACGGACGGCTGGTTCAAGATGGACTATCACGGCGCGAAGGGCTGGATATCCGCTGAATATGTCGAGCCGATCGGGACTTGCGGCTGACCTGCGCGTCTGCTTCGCTCTCTCTCAATTCCTCCAACAGGTCAGGGGAATGACCATATCCAGCAAATTGGCCACTCTCTCGGCAGTGGGGGTTTTCCGCGCAGCCTGGAATCGCGCTACAATCCGCCGCAACCTGTACCCAACTCCCAGCAAAGGCGTGTGGCATGAGCATTCCCCTGGACAACATTGGACATTGGCGCTGCATCGGACCCTTTCGTGGCGGACGCGTCGTCACGGTCGCGGGACATCCCAGCGAGATCGGCACTTTCTATTTTGGCGCTTGCGCTGGCGGCGTATGGAA
>DAOUJB010000159.1:0-12430 GCA_034423155.1 Anaerolineae bacterium
GCCGGCTTCGGCATGCAGCGGATGCGGCAGCGCGACAATCACCGCGTCCAGAGACGAGTCGTCAAGCAAGGCGCTCCAGCTGGTGGAATAGCGCGGCACATCGAATCGCTCGCAGAGCAGACGCAAGCGGCTTTCGGTGCGCCCGCAGATGTGCGTGACGCGCAGTCCCGCGACCGCGGCGATCTCTGGCAGGTGGCTGAGCGCGGCAATCCCGCCTGCGCCCAAGATGCCGATATTACGCATTGAGCCAACCGTTCAAGAAGGCGTGGCTGCGGCGAATCGAGCCGACCATATCGTCATTGCCGGTCTCGTCTTCAATGGCCAGCACGCCGCTGTAGCCGATATCTCGCAGCGCGCCCAGGTAGCCGTCCCAGGGCACGAGACCCTCGCCGCAGGTGGCTTCGCGCGTTTCGGGATTCCAGTCTTTGGCGTGGGTGTGGATGATCTTGTCACCAAGGATATGCACACCCTGGATCGTCCCGGCTTCCGAGCCGAAGCGCAGCAGATTGCAGGGATCGTAATTGACTTTCAGCCAGGGATTACCGATTTCGTCGATGAATGCGCCCAGCGCTGCGGGGGGTTCTTGCCCGGTTTCCAGCGCGAAGTGTACGCCGACGCTCGCGCCATATTCTGCGATCTCCGCCACCGAGCCGAGCATGATCTGGTAGGCTTCATCCTTTGGATCTTCGGGCAAGATGCCGGGATGCGTGGTTACGACATCCCCGCCCATTTCGGCAGTTGTGGCGAGCGCCTGCTTGGTCTTGTCGATGCGCCAGCGCAGGCCTTCCCGCTCTTCCAAGCCTCCGAATGTCGCCGCGCCTTGCAGCTGAGCGCAAAATCCGCTGAAGGCGATACCCAGCGACTCGGCGATTTGGCGTGCCTCGCGCCGGCCGGACGGGCTGCCAAACTCGGGATCGAGGACGCAGGGCCGATCGTCGCTATGCACGATCCAGGGCTGCACCGACTGACAGCCGATTTCTGCGGCGATTTCCATCTGGCGCGCCAAGGCGGCCACATCGGGCGTTGGTCCCAGTGTCCAAAGCGCGCAGCCGATCGTCATTTCGCTCATTGGCTGTCCTTTCCGATTGCCGTGCATTGATGTCAATAGTCTAGCAGAATTCGCAGCGCTGGGCTTTATTCCCCTGGCTCTGCGTGGTGCATCAGCAGACGCGTTAGCGCCGCCAGCGCGTATGCTGCCACGCCCAGCCACAGCGCCGCGCCGAAACCCACTGTGATGGACAGAATCACCGCTGCGATGGAACCGGCCACGCTGGCCATGCCGTTCACCGACCAAGCGATGGCGACTCCACGCCGGTCGAGCTGTGCGATCTCGGCCAAGACCTGCGGAAAAGGCAGGCCCATGCACAGCGCCAGCGGCAACAGCGAAACCAAGGCCGCCAGCAGTCGCGTGGGCAACGCAGCTGTGATCAACTCGTGGCTCAACAGGCCCCAAAGCGCGCCCCAAGATAAAGCCAGGACCGCCACGAGCATCGGCGCAAGCTGTGGAGATCGCAACAGCAGCGCGCGGAAGCGAACCTGGCTCAAGCCGCTGCCGATGCCACCGCCGACCAGAAAGGTTGCCAGCGCCAAAGCGACCGCCCAGGTCGGATGACCTAGGAAGAGCCGAGTCTGTTGGATGGCATAGATTTCCAGCGCGATAAAGCCGATGCCCAGCAGCGCCACATACACGGGCGACAAGCTGCCAGACACGGACTTGCTGCCCCGCCACCGCCCCAGACACAGCAGCGTCAACCCCAGCGCGCCCAGCAGAATCATCAGCGCCAGGGGCTGCAAACTAGCTGGAATGCCCCGTTCGAATTGGAAGAAATAGGGGCGGTCGTCGGTGGGTGGCGAATAATCGACTTCAGCGGTGGAGATTGTTTCACTATAGGCTATTGCGCCAGCGGCGACTTCGTCCAAAGGCGGCTGGACGAGCACATGTGGCAGCAGCAGCGGAGTGAAACCCACACTGCGCGCGACCGCCCCCAGCGCCAGCGAATCGTCTTCGCTGAAAGGCTGCGCGCCGACCAGCAGCAGCGGCGCCGGGCTGCCAGCCCTCTCGTCCAGGAATGCCATCAGATGCTCCAGCGCCTGCGCATCGCTCTTGCCCAGGCGTCGCAATGCCGCAATCGCCGTGGACAGCGCGCGCGTCAAAGTCGCTTCGTCATAGAGCTTCAATGCCAATTGCCCGCCATTGGTTAAATGCGCCAGGTAGTCGGCGAAGGCATCGACCGTGTACACCATATTCTCCGACAGCGCATAGCCGCCGCGTTCCGCCGCCAGCGTTACGACCTGAGAAAGAAAGATCAAGTCATATTTGTCGATTGAACGGCGCAGCGCCCCGCGACCATCATCCACCAGCACAGTGACATTGGGCTGGTCATATACCGCGCCATTGCGACCGCTCATATTACGCGTCAGATCCACGCTCGCGGCGTTGACCTCGACCGCCGTAATGGACTCTGCCCGGCCCCGCAGCGCGAAGAAGACATCGAGTCCAGCGCCGGGACCGATGATGAAAACGCGCGCTGGCTGCTCGGTTGCGAAAGGGAAAAAGCCGATATCGCGCTGATGCTGCGCCGAAGACGCCGGCTGGGGCATGACCGAGGCCGCGCCGCCATCCACATAGATGCGCAGCGGTTGCCCAGCGCCGGGCGCCACCAGGTCGGTGCGCGCGAAAGCATCCCAGCGCGTGTCCAATATCGCGCCGCCCGCAGACAACGCAGACACGATAGGCTTCTCCGCCGCCAGCGCCGTCATATCCACATCCAGCCAGCCAGCGTTGACATTCGCGCCGAAAATGCCCGCGCAGGCTGCAATGCCCGCCAGCGAGAGCCAGCGCCGCGCCGATAGATAATGGGCAGCCAGCGCAAATCCCAGCGAGGCGACAAGCACCACATCCAACGCGCCGAATCGGTTCAAAAGCGGGATGGCCAAGACTGCGCCCAGCCCCGCTCCAAGCAAGTCGCCCATATACAGCAGGCGGCTGTGGGCGGCATGCAAACTGAACAAGACCGACAGCGCCAAGCCAACACCAACGAAAGGCAGAGTCAGCGCGGCGAGCAGCAGCGCCGGCATGTGCTGTGGCAGCGATGTAGCGCACAATCCCGCCAACAACAGGCTGGTGGCGGCGGCGGCCAGGCAATACAGCCCGAGGCGATCTTCACGCATGAGCTGTGGTCGCAATGCGGGCAAGGCAGCGCCAATGCCTATGCCCAGAATCGCCAAAGAGATAACCAGATACACATAGGGCGGGAAATAAAGCACCGACAGCAGCCGCGTCAGCGCGATCTCCAGGCACATAGCGCTGGCGGACAACACGGCAGCTGCCAACAGATGGCGAAGCGAGAGCGACCGGCTCATCAGCGCCGCCTATCGCCGCAACTTGGGGTCGAGCGCATCGCGCAGGCCATCGCCGAGAAAGTTGAAGCCCATGACCGTGAACAGAATCGCCAAACCGGGGAACAAGCCCATCCAGCCCGATTGCCGGAAGAAATCGCGCCCTTCCGCCAGCATGCGCCCCCAACTGGGATCGGGCGGCTGGGTGCCTAGGCCAAAGAAGCTCAGCGCGGCTTCTGCCAAGATGGCAAATGCCAGGCTCAGCGTAATTTCCACGATGATGGGCGAAAGCACATTCGGCAACACATGCCAGAACAGGATGCGCAAGTCGCCTGCGCCCAATGCCCGTGCCGCGATGATGAATTCTTCGTTGCGGATGCCCAGCACGGCTGCACGAGCGATGCGCGCAAAGATGGGAATGTACACCAGGCCGATGGCGATCATGGCGTTGTTGATGCCTTTGCCCAGCGCCGCCACAATCGCGATCGCCAACAGCAGCGCCGGGATCGAATACAGCACATCCATGGCGCGCATGATGACTTCGTCTGTAAAGCGCCGGCCATAACCCGCCAGCAAGCCCAACCCGGTGCCCAAGATCGTCGCCACACTGACAGCCACCAGCCCAACTTGCAGCGACACGCGCGCGCCCAGGATGATGCGCGAGAAGATGTCGCGCCCGAAGTCGTCCGTGCCCATCCAGTGCGCAAGCGAGGGGCTGGCAAAGCGATCCGCGAAGTCCATGCCGTTGGGGTCATAGGGGGTGATCGCGGGACCGAATATGCCCATCACGCAGACGATGGTGAGCACGCATAGGCCGAACATGGCCAGCCGGTGCCGCAGCAGTCGCCGCCCAGCATCTCGCCACAAGGTGTTGGCAGCGCCCAAGTCTTCGTCTACGCGGCTTATGCGAACATGCCTGGTTGTCATCGCCCGCCTCGCCTAAGCATATTCAATGCGCGGATCGAGCACGAAGTAGAGCAGGTCGACCAGCAAGTTGACCATGGTGAACATGACCGCCACGACCAGCACCGTGCCTTGCAGCAAGGGATAGTCGCGCTCGAGCACGGCATTCAGCGCCAGCCGCCCCAGGCCGGGCCAAGAAAAGACCACCTCGACAATGACGACGCCGCTGAACAGGGCGTTGATCTGCAAGCCGATGATGGTGACGATGTTAATCATGGCATTGCGCAGGGCGTGGCGCAGAACGACCGAACGTTCGCCCAAACCTTTGGCGCGCGCTGTCTGCACATAATTGGCGCTGAGCACATCCAGCATGGCGCTACGGATGAAACGCGTCATGATCGAGGCGCTCACGAAGCCCGCGGTGAAGGCCGGCAAGATGATATGCGCAAGCCAGTCGCCCGGGTCTTCGGCGATGGGGGTATACCCGCTGGGCGGCAACAGCGACAGATTCAGCGAAAAGATGATGACCAGCATGATGCCCATCCAAAATGATGGGATGGATACGCCGATCTGGCTGAATAGTGTCGCGGCGATATCGATTTTGCTGCCTGGCTTCAATGCCGATACGATGCCCACCGGAAAGGCGATCGCCAAGCCCACCAGCAGCGAAACCAGCGCCAACTCGAATGAGGGACCGATGCGCCCCCAAAGCTGTGGCGCGACTTGCTGGCTGCTAAGCAAGCTCTGCCCAAAGTCGCCCCGCGTCAACGCGTCCAGCCAAGATAGATATTGCTCGATGATGGGCCGATTCAAGCCCAGCCGCTCGCGCAGACCGGCCACCGCTTCGTCATTGGCATAGGGACCCAACACAACGCGCGCAGGATCGCCCGGCACGATCTGCACGATCATAAAGACGACCACCGTGACTCCCAGCACGACAACGAGCGCCGAGAGCAGACGCTGTACGATGTACTGAACATTCACGCGGCAGCCACCTTGGTCCTCGCCGAGCGGCTAGTGCATAGAAATGAACAGGCGCGAGCCAGCACAATGCCAGCCCACGCCCGTTGCTTGTCTAGCCTTCGACGGTGGTGTTCATGTAGAGATTGTTGTTGTCGGGACGCAGCACATAGCCCTGCACGCTGGGACTCATAGCGCGCACGAAAGCCGGGTTGTAGAAGTAGACATAGGGAACGGCGTCTACCAGGATGCGATTGGCTTCTTCGTAGATCGCATAGCGCTCGTCAAAGTCGGAAACCTGGCGGCCCGCATCGACCAGGTCGTCAAAGGCGGGGTCGCTGTAACCGGTGAAGTTGAAGACTTCGCCCGTGCGATGCTGCAGGTAGTAATACTGCTCGACATCGATCAAGCCATTCCAGCTGCAGATATAGCCGTCGTACATGAAGTTGCCCTCGAGCTCCAGCCATTCCGCCCATTCTGGCGCATTGATGGTGGTGGTGATGCCGATGGCCGCCAACTGCGCCTGCAAGACCTGCGCCTGCCGCACCGTGTCCTGATAAGTCGAGGTGGGCATCAGCTCCATTTCGAAACCATCGGGATAGCCGGCTTCGGCCAGCAGCGCCTTGGCCTTGTCGATATCCTGCGAGTAAGGCGCATAGTCGAAGTGCCAGGGACTGGCCGTGTCGATGGGACCGCCATAGAGCGGCGTGCACAAGCCGAAATCGCCGGCCGCGCACAGATCATCGCGGTTGATGGCATAGGCGATCGCCTGGCGCACACGGTGGTCGTTGAGCGGCTCGCGCATCAGGTTCAAGCCGATGTACTTGTAAGCCAGCGCCGGCGATACCAGCACATTGATATCGGGATTGTCTTGCAGGGCTTGTACGGCTTGGGGCGCGACAGCCGAGATAAAGTCGACTTCGCCACCGAGCAAGGCGGCCTCGCGCGCGGCATCTTCCTGGATGACCGTGATTTCCACTGCATCCAGCTTGGGCAAGCCTTCTTGCCAATAGGTTTCGTTCTTGGCGAGCGTCATGCTGATCGTGCCGTCCAGATCTTCGACTGTGAAGGGACCGGTGCCGATGGGCACGACGATCACGCCATTTTCATCGACGCTGTCGGGATGCACGATGGCGGTGGCGCGGCTGGCCAACAGAATCGGCAGGATTGCGTTGGGTTCGGGCGTCGTCACTGTGACGGTGTAGTCATCGACCGCTTCCCAAACCGTGCCAGGACCGCCCACCGATGCCACACGCCCAGAGCCGGTCGCCGGATCCAGGATGCGGTTCATCGAGAAGACCACATCGGCGCTGGTCATGGCGTCGCCGTTTGAGAAGCTCACGCCCTCGCGCAGGTTGAAGGTCCAGGTCAGCCCATCGTCGGATTGTGACCAGTCCGTGGCCAAGAGCGGAGTCAATTCCATGTCATCGTTGTTGGTCGTCAAGGATTCGACAACATTCGCCAAGACATGGAAGCTCGAGACGGTGCTGGCAACATGCGGATCCAAGCCCGTCCATTCGGCATCGTGCGCCGAATGCAGCACATTTTCTGACATCTGCGCCAATGATCCCGCGCCGAGCGCAGCCAACAGCGCTGCCAGCAGCAACAATGGCAAGAGCATTCTTACAAGCTTCATCATGATGATTCCTTTCCAATTTGACATGCCAAGTAAGCGGTGATGGTTCTCAAAAGATGAATGGCAATAGTGACTATCCTTTCTACACGGTCAAAGCGATGTGGGGATGGCGTCTGACACCACGGCACAATTGGTGCGCGCAGCCCGCATGGAGAATCTAGCCAATTGTGTAGCGCGCGTCAAATTGCGCTGCCAACGCGCTCGCTTGACAAGGGCGCAGGCGCGGGTTACTCTCTAATCAGCGGTTCGTCTGTGGCGCACACACGACGAAACTGCTCTTCGGTCAACTCTCTAAAGGAGAAAAGTATGAAACACAGAAGTGTGTTCGTAGTAACATTCGTGCTGATCGCGATGCTGACGCTCGTGCCAATGGGCTTGGTGAGCGCCGATGGGCATTGCGAATTCGACGATTACACAATCACGCTCGGCGGATTGGCGCCGATGTCTGCGCCGGGCGCTGTAGCCGGCGGCGTGGCAATGGACTGGGCATTCAAACAGGCAGCTGCCGATATCAATGCCGATTGTGGCGTCCAGATCGATGGCGTCAATTACATGCTCGAGGTCATCACAGGTGATTCCGAAGGCAGCCCCGAGCGCGGCCAAGCTGTTGCCGAGCGCTTGATCTTGGAAGACGAAGTAGACGGCATGGTAGGCGTCTATCATAGTGCTGTCGGTCTGGCGACCATGGGCATAATGGAAGAAAATGGCATCCCCACCATCTTCTCCGAGCCGTGGAACGACAATGTGAGCGCCAACGGCATCATCGAGTTCGACGGCGCTGCACCGCGTTTTGCCGATGGTATTGACCACATATTCCGCATTTCACCTGCCAGCTCCATGGTAGGCAGCGTAGTCACCGACTGGCTGATTTCGCTGGGTGTCGAAGATGTCGTCTTGATCGTGGAAAACACCGACTATGGTCAGCCCGCAGCCGCCGATGAGCAAGCTCGCCTCGAGGCAGCTGGCGTCACGGTCTCGCAGATCGATGTCGAACTGGGCACAGAAGACTTCGTGCCGATCTTGAGCCGCATCCAGGCTGGTCCCGCGCCCGATGCGATTCGCATTGTGGTGACTGGCGAGACTTCCTTCAATCTGACACAGCAGATGGCCGAGTTGGGCATCGCGCCGACCCCGGATACGATCTGCGTCACCAACCAGATCGCTTTCCAACATGTGCAGTATTGGGCGACAGTGCCCGATGGCAATTACTGCGCTTTCAACCGCGTCGGTATCATCCCCAGCTTGTTCAATGACACAGCCATTGAGCTCAACGCGGCTTACGAGGCGGAATTCGGCGATATCGTGCCCAGCTTTGGCATGGCTTCCTACGACGCCGTATTCATGATGGTGGACGCGATGGAGCGCGCTGGCAGCTATTCCGATGCCGCAGCCATCGTCGAAGCGATCGAAGCCTCCGACATTTTGCTTTCGCAGGGTCGCTACTACTTCACCTATGGTGCCCATAACCCGGACCTGCCCGAAGGCACGCCCACCTTTATGTGGCATCAGTGGCCAGACCCGATCGTGACCGTCATGCAATACTTCGAGCAGGGTCAGAGCTCGTTGGATGCCGCGGTCGTTTATCCCGAGGTATACCAGACGCATGGCACCGGCTATGTCGTGCCGGGCACCTCGCCCTAAGCGTGGGTGAAAATACATCCACAGCAATCGTCTTTCGCGTTGGGGTGGGCAGTGCGCCTGCCCCATTCGCGCTTTGCTGAAGCAACAACACCAGGAGCAAAGTCATGATTAATGTCTTCCTTGCCTGGCCTTTGCTGGCTGGACCGCTATGGGCGGTGATCGGATTGTGGGCGCTGCCCCAGGCTGTTGGAAAACGCAAAAATGACGACGAGCCAAGCCTGTCTACACTGCAGATCGCGGGGGTTGTCAGTGGTTTTGCTTTGGGACCCTTGGGGCTTGGCTTGTATTATTTGCGCCCGAGCTGGATCACGCGCGCCACACTAACTGTCAGTTTGTTCCTAGCCGTATTTATATCGTCGCAAGCCCTCGTGCGCATAGAAGATCCCAACTTGCCTTCGGGCTTGTGGTTGATTTTGGCTGGACCGTTATGGTCGGCGATCGCCGCTTATTTTATTCCGCGCCGCTATCGCGAGGCCGAAGCTGACGACCAGAATGTGCTCACCGCCGCCGCCCTGGGTGGCTTCGCCATTGGCCCGCTGATTTTCGGCTTGATGTGGCAGAACACACCCAAGATCAGCCGCGACTGGATGATCGTGCTGGGTTCGCTGGGCGCATGGCAAATCTACACGCTATTTGCCCTGCACAATGCCGACAACTTGTGCGTCACTGCGCCCTACCATATCACCTATCTGGCTCAGCAAACCGCCAATGGCGTCGTTATCGGCTGCATCTATTCGCTGATGGCGGTGGGCTTGACGCTGATTTATTCTGTCCAGGGCATCGTGAGTTTCGCCCATGGCCAGCTCTACATGGTGGGCGGCTATTTTTCGTTTTACTTTTTGTTGCACGCCTCGAACCTGCTCAGCGAATTGACGGGCACAGAAATCAGCATCAATCCGCTGTGGGGCATCCCGGTGGCGGCGCTAATCGTCTTCCTGATGGGCGCTTTGTTTGAGCGAGCTTTTCTGAAGCCCATGCACGACGGGCTCATTGAGCGCGTGTCTGAATACGCGATTTTGATCACCTTTGGTTTTGGCTTTGTGGTCGAGTACACGACGCTGGCGATCGCGGGACCATTCCCCCAGCGCACCGACCGCTTCATTGAAATCCGCCGCTTCACCCTGCCGCGCACGCAGATCACCGATGAGTTTTCGTTTGGTCCCATCAACATCATCGGCGACCGCGCTTTTGCCATGGTGGTGGGCATCGTGCTGATATTCGCGCTGCTCTACTTTTTGCAACGGACTTGGACCGGGCGAGCCTTGCGCGCCACCAGCCAGGACCGTCAGGCGGCCGCGGTGACCGGCATCAATCCGACCAATATGAATACGCTGTCATTTGGCATGGGGTCCATGCTGGCGGCGATGTCGGGCGCGGCGCTAATTCCGATCTTCGCTTGGGTGCCCTGGGTGGGCGCAGAGATGGTCGGGCGTTCGTATGTGATTGTCGTCTTGGGCGGGTTGGGCTCTGTGCCGGGGGCGCTGGTTGGCGGGGTCATCGTTGGCATTGTCGAGGCGCTGGGCGCAGGCTGTCATCCCGATCCCAGCCGCGGCGCAGCCTACAAAGAAGCCTTCGCGCTGGTCATCTTTGCGCTGGTCTTGCTGTTGAAACCGACGGGCCTCTTCGGAAGGGAGCAACATTGATCATGGCACTCTTCCAACGGATTGAAGCGAGGGTGGATGCGGGCATTGGACGGCGCAGGCTGGGTTATGCCCTGCTGGCGCTAATCGTTGTCTACTTTTTGTGGTTTCCCAACGACACAACGCAGTCGAACTATGCCAAGACCGTCTTCATTAGCGGCTTCTTCTACGCCATCATGTCATCGAGCTGGGCGCTGCTGGCGGGCATCGCCGGGCAGTTTTCGTTTGGGCACATGGCTTTCATGGGCATTGGCGCGTATGTGGCTGGGCTGGTCGCGCGCGATGGCTTCGCATTCTTGACAGCCGATTCCATTTCGTCGCTGGGCGCGGTCTTCATGGGCACGCTGGTGGCTGGTTTGGTCGGGCTGGTGATCGGCTGGCTTTTGCTGCGTCTGCGCTCGGCTTATCTGGCGCTGTTCACGATCGCCTTTTCCGAACTCTTCCGCATCGTCATGCTGACGGAATATGATTATACCGGCGGCTCGAACGGGCTGTCGCTGCGTCCGCTGCTGCAAATCGCCGATGTCGATACAGCGCGCCAAGTCGAATACTACCTGATGTTCGCGCTGCTCATCGTCTGTCTGCTGGCGTTATATTGGGTCGCGAATTCGCCGGTGGGATTGTTCTTGCGGGCCATGCGCGAAGACGAAGATGCCGCTTCGGCACTGGGCGTCAATGTGGTGCGCTACAAGATCCTGGTTTTCGTCTTCACCAGCATGATTGTCGGCTTGGCAGGCGCAATCTTTTATAGCGATATCGGCAGCGAGCGCATCATCCCCGAGCAGTTGGAGATTTTGCAGATGTCGCTGATCATCGCCTATGCCGTGATCGGCGGCATGGAGAGTTTGATCGGCGCGGCGGCGGGCGCTTTTATTGCACGCTACCTGCTCGAAGCAACGCGAGAAGTCGTCATTACGCTGCCCTTTGGCATGACTATGGCGGACGGAGCGGATGCTTTCGTCTGGGAGCCGGGTGCCTGGCGATACGCGCTCTTCGGCCTCGTGATGGTCCTCACGCTGCGTTTCATGCGCAACGGCTTGCTCTATCCCATCATCACCTGGTTCGGCGGACGCGACATCGTCATGAAAGAGACGGTCGCAAAGCGCGAAAGCGATGAAGACCACGCCTCGCGACTGGAGGCGGACGATGAGTGAGATCAACCTGGAGCTGAACTCCATCGTCATGCGCTTCGGTGGCAACCAGGCGGTCGATCATGTTTCGTTCAGCGTTGTCAAGCCGCAGCTGATTGGCATGATCGGCCCCAACGGCGCGGGCAAGACCACGCTCACCAATGTCATGAGCGGCATGTTGAAACCCACCAATGGGACGATCTACCTCAACGGGCGGCGCATTGATGGTCACCCGCCCTACGATGTGGTGCGCGCCGGCTTGGGACGCACCTTCCAGATCACGCGCGCGCTGGGCAGAATGACCGTGATGGAGAATATGCTGGTGCCGGGGCTGGCCATCCGGCCGCGTGCTCGCCGCGCCGATATCGAAGATCGCGCGCATGAGATCCTCGACCTGCTGACCATCGACCACCTGACCAACGAGCTAAGCCGCGCCTTGAGTGGCGGACAGCGCAAATTGCTGGAGCTGGGCCGGTTGCTAATGCTTGATCCAGCGGTCATCATCCTGGACGAACCCTTCGCCGGCGTGCATCCGCGCTTACAAGAAACCATTTACAGCTATATCCACCGCGTGCACGAAGACGGCAAAGCCATCATCCTCATCAGCCACAATATGGGCGCGGTGTTCGAGCTGAGCCAGCGCCTGATCGTGCTGAACAATGGCGCATTGATCGCCGATGGCGAGCCGCAAGCCGTCAAAAACGATCCCGCCGTCATCGAAGCCTATCTGGGCGAGGACGAAGACTGATGCTGGAGATAAATGACCTGTATGTCGGCTATTACGAAGACCTGCACATCCTGCGCGGCCTCAGCCTGAGTGCCGAAACGGGCAAGCTGACCACGATTCTGGGCGCGAACGGCGTCGGCAAATCCACCTTGCTCAAAGCGATTTATGGCTTCCTAAAGCCACACAGCGGCGAAGTGCTGTTGAACGGCCGCGATGTTACCGGCACGGCCACGCATCGTTTGATCGACCTCGGCATCAGTTATATCCCCCAGCAGCCCGGCGTCTTCAAACATATGTCGGTGCGCGAGAACCTGATGATGGGCGCATGGACATTCAAAAATGACAAAGCGCGCATGGAAAGCAAGATCGAGGAGAATTACGAGCGCTTCCCGATTCTGCACGAGAAACAGCACGATCCCGCCGGCAGCCTGTCGGGCGGGCAGCAGCGCATGGT
>DAOUJB010000160.1:0-2005 GCA_034423155.1 Anaerolineae bacterium
ACCATGCGCGTGGCGGCGGACAACGGCATGATCGTCATGGTGCATGCGGAAAATGGCGATGTCGAAGCGGCGCTGACCCCCGCGCTGCTGGCGGCTGGCAAGACCGACCCCGTTTATCACGCTGCCTCGCGCCCGCCCGAAATCGAAGGCGAAGCCACCAACCGCGCTGTCGTCATGTCGGGAATCACCGGCTGCCCGCTCTATGTCGTGCACATGACCTGCGAGAGCGCCATCGAAGCGTTGCGGCGAGGACGTGCTTTGGGCTATCCCGTCATGGGCGAAACCTGCGTGCAATACTTCTTCCTGACCGTGGACGACCACATGGCGTTGCCCGGCTTCGAAGGCGCGAAATATGTGTGCAGCCCGCCCATCCGCAGTTCGCATGACCAGGGCGTGCTCTGGCAGGCGGTGCGCGATGGCACGCTGCAAGTCGTCAGCACCGACCACTGCGATTTCTGGTATGACGGCGGGCATGGACCCTGGCAGGAATGGAACGAACGCACCGGCGGGACAGACTGGGTCGGCTATGAAAAGCAAGATCCGTCTTATCGCCGGCCTGGCAAAGAACTGGGCTTGGGCAATTTTGCCAAGATTCCCAACGGCATGCCCGGCTTGGAAGACCGCATGCTGGTGATGTGGGATGCCGGCGTGAACAGTGGCAAGCTGTCGCCCTCGCGCTTCGTCGAGTTGTGCTGCAGCAATCCCGCCAAGATCTTCGGCATGTATCCGCGCAAAGGCACCATCGCCGTGGGCAGCGATGCCGATATTCTAGTGTGGGATCCGCAGAAAATGCACACCATCAGCGCCGAGACACATCACATGCGCGTGGACTACAACTGCTATGAAGGGCGCGAGGTGACCGGCGTGCCTGTGCGGGTGTATCAGCGCGGTCGCAAGCTGGTGGATGGCGCGCAGTGGCACGGCAGCAATGGCAGCGGGCAATTTGTTCCGCGAGCGGCTGGCGCGCCGGTGTTATGAGGACGCCGCGTCCGCCTTGCAGAAGCAAACGCAGACAGACATGACAACGCGAATAGGAACAGCATGAAGCAAATCACGATTGTGGCCTTGTTAGCGATTCTGTTTCTCGTGCCGGCGATGACTGGTGCCGAAGAAACTTGTGACAGCACAGAAATCCAAACGGATATTCAGGCGCAGCTTGATCGGCTGGCTGAAAATCCGGTAGAGGCGCTAATCGGCATCATCAACCTGGCGCTGGCTGGCTTGCACGATTGCTCAGATGACGACCACGCCTTTAGCGGCACTTATGGCGCGCAGCCGGTCTTGGGTCCCATCGCGCTTTCGCCCGGCTTCTACATCATGGAGATGATCACCGCCAGCGATGCCAGAGTTGTTGGCGTTGCGTTCGAGGGCTGCGGCAAGGATGTGATCGGCACACTGTTCAGCTTCTCCAGTGGGCAAGCCCTTCGCGGCGCAGAACACCTGGTCGAAGTCGAAACTGAGTGCACCTTGTATCTGGAGCTAAGCAAGATCATCGCGCCCTGGACGCTGACCATCGACAAAATTGGCTGATGCGGCGCGGGTCGCACAGGCATCCTCACTCGAATACGGCAACACCAAGCGGCTAGATACGCCCAATAGATTCGGCCTGGCCGGCTTGTGTTATGCTCAATGCAGGGTGCAGGCAGACAGGAGACATAGCAATGCGCGAAACGATCATGGACGGAGCGGCACATATCCGTGAGCGGCGCAGACTCACCGTGGCTGATCTGTGGCGCATGGCGCAACTGCCCGAGTACGCCGACCGCCACTTTGAATTGATTGAAGGAGAGTTGCGAGAGATGGTGCCAGTTGGTGAAATACACGGTTCACTTGCGAGCGCTATCCTGGTTCCGCTGGCAAGTTTCGCTGTCGAGCACGAATTGGGCAGAGTGACCGTCGAAACTGGCTATTACAAATTAAACGATGACGAAACCTTGCTCGCGCCCGATATCGCGTTTCGCCGACTGGACACAAAGACCAATCCCCCCGTTCGCGGCTGGGTGGA
>DAOUJB010000161.1:0-5945 GCA_034423155.1 Anaerolineae bacterium
GAGTGGATCACGCATCAAGCCACGCCGCAGAGCATCCTGCGCGACTTCCCGACCTGGCTCGATCCGGCGACAGGCGTCATCAAAGCGATGCTGTCGTTTGAGTAGCGACTGCCTCTGCGCCGAATCGCTTGTGTGCATTGTGGAACGATTGGCGGCATGACCGTATCACGCCCAAAGCAAAAAATTCGCTGGTATCGCTCGCCGATATCCGCAGCCGATCTGGCTCGGCTCAACCAACGCAGCGACCGGCGCGGGCTATTTCAAGCGGTCGGGCATCTTTTGCTGCTGGCTTGCAGCGGCAGTCTGGCTTGGCACGCGACCTATCACGCTCATCCGCTGGCGGCATTGGCGTTGATCTATCTGCACGGCTCGCTGTGGGCTTTCCTGGTCAATGGCTTTCATGAGTTGTGTCACAAGACGGTTTTCAAAACGCCGGCGCTAAACAGCATTTTTCGCAATATCTACAGCTTCCTGGGCTGGTACAACCATGTGTCATTTTGGGCGAGCCACCAGGCGCACCATCGCTATACCCTGCATCCGCCCGATGACCTGGAAGTGGTGCTGCCGCGCGAACTGACGCTGCGCTCGTACCTCAGTTTCGCCGTGATCAATCCGCGTGGATTGTGGCTGCGCTGGAAAGGCGTGATCAACCTGAGCCTGGGGCGCATCGACAACGACTGGGAACGCGCGCTCTTCCCGCACGAAGCAATCGAGCAGCGGCGCAGGCTGTTCAACTGGGCGCGGATTCTGCTGGTCGGGCATGGCTTGATCGCCGCGATTTCGCTGTGGCAGGGTTGGACTATGCTGCCGATATTGACGACCTTTGCGCCATTTTACGGCGGCGGCTTCCAATTCCTGCTCAACGAAGCGCAGCATATCGGGCTTTCGGACGAGGTCAGCGATTATCGGCTGAACACGCGCACGATTCTGCTGAATCCTGTGCTGGCATTTTTGTACTGGCAGATGAATTACCACATCGAGCATCACATGTATGCGGCGGTGCCCTTTTATCACTTGGCGGAATTGCATCGAATATTGAGAGACGATACGCCTGCGCCAACGCGGGGCGTGCTGGGCACCTGGCGGCAGATCGTGCCTATTTTGCGAAGACAGCGCGTGGAGCCGGGCTATCAGTTCGTGCCGGAGCTGCCGGCTTGAAAACAACTATTCACCGTAGGCGCAGAAGCCAACCACAAAGACACAAAGGTCACAAAGGGTTTTGCCACAAGGGCACAGACAAAAACCCTTGCCTTCTCTCGGTGTACTCTCTCTAACTCGGTGAACTCGGTGGTTCACCTTTTGTATTGTTGTCATTGCTTTACTGCAAGCTTACCCTAGGCATCATAACTGCCCGCCGTGACGCTGCCGCCCGTGCCGGTCCAGTTGGTGTGGAAATATTCGCCGCGCGGACGATCCACCCGTTCGTAGGTGTGCGCGCCGAAATAATCGCGTTGCGCCTGCAAGAGATTGGCTGGCAGCCGCGCCGACCGAAAGCCATCGTAGAAGGCCAGCGCCCCGCTCATAATCGGCAGGGGGATGCCGTGTTGGATGCCCAGCGCCACCACACTTCGCCAGGCTGATTGCGCCGCGATGACCGCCTCGCTGAAGTAATCGTCCAGCAGCAGGTTGGAAAGCGCCGCGTCTTTGGCATAGGCTTCCTGGATTTTGCTCAAAAATGCCGAGCGGATGATGCAGCCTTCGCGCCACATCAGTGCCACGCCGCCATAATTCAAGTTCCAGCCGTATGTCCGCGCCGCATCGCGCATCAGCATATACCCCTGCGCATAGCTGATGATCTTGGCTGCATAAACCGCCTGCTCCAGTTGGTCGATGATGGCGTCTTTGTCGCCGCGAAAGGTCGCTTGGGGACCCGGCAGCACTTGCGCGGCTGCGACACGCTGCTCTTTGATTGCCGACAGACAGCGCGCAAACACCGCCTCGCCAATCAGCGTCAGCGGCGTGCCTTCTTCCAGCGCCGTGATGGCTGTCCATTTGCCCGTGCCTTTTTGCGATGCCGTATCCAGGATTGATCGCACCAGCGGCTGGCCATCTTCATCCACGAAAGCCAGGATATCGGCGGTGATCTCGATGAGAAAGGATTCCAGCGCGCCGGCATTCCAGCGTTTGAAGATCTGGCTGCATTCGGCTTCGTCCATGCCCAGCACCGCCGACATGATGTGCCAGGCTTCGCAGATCAGCTGCATATCGCCGTATTCAATGCCGTTGTGCACCATCTTGACGAAGTGCCCGGCGCCGTCTTCGCCCACCCAGTCGCAACAAGGCGTTCCATCCGCCACCTTGGCGGCCACCGCTTGCAATATCGGTTTGACCTCGCTCCAGGCCGCGACAGATCCGCCGGGCATGATAGATGGTCCATGACGCGCGCCTTCTTCCCCGCCGCTGATGCCCGCGCCCACGAAGAGCTTGCCCAGCGCCTCGACCTCGCCGGTGCGGCGGATGCTGTCTTTGAAGTTGGAATTGCCGCCGTCGATGATGATGTCGCCATCGTCCAGCAGGGGCGCAAGCTGCGCGATGGATTTGTCCACCGGCGCGCCAGCCTGGATCATGAGGATGATCTTGCGCGGACGCTTGATGCTGGACACGAATTCTTCGGGCGTATAACAGCCGATGATGTCCGTGCCTTGCGCTTCGTTCGCCAAAAAGCGCGTCACTTTGGATGTGGTGCGATTGAAGACCGCTACGCAGAAGCCGTGGTCGTTGATATTCAGCGCCAGGTTCTGCCCCATCACCGCCAAGCCGATCAAGCCGATATCCGCCAGCTTTTCCATGTCCGCGACCTTTCGTCGTCTGCTTTGCCCAGCCCGCGCAGTTCACGCCGGCTCGCGGACGATATTGTAGCAGTGGCTCGCCGCAATCACAGGCTGCGTAGCGGCGCGCGCAATAACCCCTCCCCCAGCCCCTCCCCGTCAGGACGGAGAGGGTAGCCAGTGCTTTCCTCCCCCAGACCTGTCGGGGGGACCGAGGGGGGTTGACGCGCCGATTGTGTTAGAATCAGCGCATAGCAGTCGCTATCTTTACTTTATCGCACATGGCGAGGGACAACATGTCAGCCGCGCCAACAAAACCGAGGAAGAAAGCCACCCTGAAAGATGTTGCCGATGCCGCCAAGGTCTCCACGGCGACAGCTTCTCTGGCTCTGCGCAGCAGCCCGCGCATATCCGCCGCCACCAGCCAGCGCGTTAAAGCCGCGGCCGCATCGCTGGACTATGTCTACAATCAGCGCGCCGCCAGCCTGCGCACCCAGCGATCTTATACGATCGCCCTGATCATCAACGAGCTGTCAAATCCTTTTGTTGCCGAGCAGACCGCTGGCGCAGAAGCGCAGTTGGCAGCCGCGGACTACAGTCTGTTCTTGGGCAGCGCCGAATCTGACATGAAAAAGCAATCGCGCCTGGTAAAGACCATGCTGGAGCGCGGCGTGGATGGGCTGATCCTTTCGCCGGTCACGGGAACTTCGGCGCAGACCTTGCAGAAGTTCGCCGAATATTGCCCACTGGTTCTGACGACTCAGCACTATGCCAGCCTGAACCTCGATTATGTCGATATGGACAACGAGAACGGGGCGGCGAAAGCTGTCGAATACCTGGTGCGGCAGGGGCACGAGCGCATCGCGTTTGTGGGCGGCGCAGAAGAGACGCCTTCGCGGCAGAGCCGGCTGCTGGGTTATCGCAAAGTGCTGGAGCGGCACGGCATTGCCTACGATCCGGCCATATGCGTTGCCAGCAAGGTAACGCGCGCGGGCGGCTTTATGGCCATCAAGCAGGTATTGGCAGTTGAGAATCCACCGACAGCCGCCTTCTGTTACAGCGATGTCAATGCATTTGGTGTGATGCTGAGTTTGCGCGCGGCCGGGATCGAAGCAGGCAAGGATTTTGCAGTCGTCAGCTTTGACAATGTCGCTGAAGCCTCGTTGTGGCATCCCAGCTTGACGACTGTCTCCACCGATCCCTACAAACTAGGCAAAGAAGCGGCGCGCTTGCTGTTGAAGCGAATCGCCGAACCGGATATGCCGCTGCAGCGCGTGATTATGCCGTCGCGGTTGATCGAGCGCGACTCCTCTGCCTTTGGCTAACGCGGCTCGTCGATTTTGATCCAGGGCACAGCTTTGCCGGTTGGCGTCCGCTGCATGGCGTATGCTTGGGCGGGGAAGTCGGGCATGACTTGTCCCTGCTTCATCAGCCACTTATAGCCGACATCGCCGCTGTTGCCATTTTCCACGATATCAGGGCTGCTCATGACGCCGGCGATGGCGATGCGCCCCTTGTCGCTGGTGTTGGGCGGGCTATAGTGCCAGGCGTTGCTGTGCCAGACGACAACGCTGCCCGGCTCCAGCTCGATATGTTCCACGCCATAGGTGTCGATCATCTCTTCGACCCGTTCGCGCGGCAGCTCGCCATGTATGCTGTTTTGGTACAAAACATGGTGCACGATCTCGGTTTTGTAGCTGCCGGGGATCATCTGCAAGCAGCCATTTTCGATCGTGGCTGGGTCCAGCGCCATCCAGAAGTTGAAGGGCTCGGTATCGCCATCGCGCCAGAGGCCATTGTCCTGGTGCCAGGGCGTCGCGCTGCCCGATTTCGCCGGTTTCAAGAAGCAACTGTCATATTTCAGCAAGATGTCGTCGCCGAGAAAATATTGCGCGATATCCAGCACGGGCTGCCCGCAATGGGCGTTGTGCCAGATGAGCGGATTGCGCTGATTGAACTTGTTGAGCTTGCGGAAGCGCACGGCACGCGCCTCGGGGGTATCGTCCAGCATGGGGTCCATGGGGTCGGCGTCTGTGCCGATATCGTCTGTATCGGGCGTCAAAATGGCGTTTTTTATCACGCCCAGCATCTCAGCCGCCGTCTGCCGCGAGATCACATTGGGCACAGTGAAGTAGCCGCGTTCTTCGTATTGCTGCGCTTGTTGCGCCGTTGGTTTCCATCCCATTGTTCAGTCTCTCCTTCAAGCCATGCTATTTCGACGATTGTTCACTTCAATTCGATATTGCCCATCTGCGCATCCGCGGGCAAGCCACCCGGTTCGATGGCCAAGGGCGGATTGACGCGATGCACGATGGTATCCACCGTCAAAGCCAGCGCCGCGCCGCCAATGCCATTGCGCACCGCAGCCAGCACGACCGCCGCCGAATCCAGCACGCCCTGCGACCACATATCGGCGACCAGACCCGCCGACAGGTCATATCCCGTCCCGTTCTCGCTGCGCAGAATCTCGTCCACGACCAAGCTAGGCGCTTCGTGCCCGGCGTTGCTCAGCAACTGCTGGCAAGGCGCCTGTGCCGTCCGCATGAGGATCTTCAGCGCAACTCGTTCGTGCGCATCCGGGCTGCTGTCATGCGCCGCTTGCAGGCCAGCCAGGCAGCGCAGCAAGGCCGTGCCGCCACCGGGCAGCGCGCCTTCCAACAGGGCAGAGCGCAATGCCGCGATGGTGCCCTCGATGATTTCGCGCCGATAGCGCAGCTCGCTTTCGCTGCTGCCATTGCAATACACCAGCGCCGAGCCGCCGCGCAGCCGTCCCATGCGCGCGCTCAAGACTTCTCGCCGCCTGTCGTCATCGCTGTTGCGATAGCGCCTTGCCAGCGTCGCGATCTCCCGCTCGACAGTCGCCTCGTCGCCAGACCCGGCAATGATGCCGAAGCGGTTGCGGTCGAGCCAAGCCAGCTCCGTCTCCCCCAGCGCCGCCGGTTCGACATTGTCCAGGCAGTGCCCGGCCATGCTGTGCAGCGCCTGCCCGCCGGTGAGCAACGCCAGATCGTCCAGCGCCGCGGCTTGTTCGTCCAGCAAGCCCGTAAGTTCCAGGTAGACCAGCCGGAAATTCTCCATGCGGCTGTTCGCGCCCTGGGCAGCGATGACTTGCTCGGAGAATGACTTGGCGACAATCGCCAGCGAGTCGAAGCCCGCCTCGACAGCTTGCGTCACCAG
>DAOUJB010000162.1:0-3659 GCA_034423155.1 Anaerolineae bacterium
GGACGATTTGCCGCGCATATTCGAGCGCTTTTATCAAGCCGACAAAGCGCGCGGACCGCGACGCGGCAATGGCTTGGGGCTGGCTATCGCGCAGGAAATTGTCGAGGCGCACGCGGGACGAATCAGCGCCGAGAGCGATGGCGAAGGCTGTGGCGCAGCATTTGTTGTCTGGCTGCCGGGGGCTGGCTAGAAAGGTATCTCGGGCTCGTACTTGCCTAGGTAGGCGAGGTTGCCATCGATCTTGACTTCCAGCGTGTAGTGGTTCGTATTGAGAAAAGGCACTTCTGACCTGAAGCGCAGATTTCTTGTAGCAGGATCTGTGCAAACGTTGACGATCGACTCTTTCCATTTGCTTGATTGGCCAGCTTCCAAATCCGTAAACACAATCTCTAATGCAAATGGTCCGTAGTCGCTAGGGTCTGCGGGCTCATTAAACTCTAACTCCACGAAGTCAGGTGTCAGTTCGCAAGACAAAATGTACAGCCACTTCATATGAAAGAGTTGCTGTGGGTTGCTCGCTTTAAGCGTAACATCTTTCCATCTCGGCCATTTGTCCCGCAACAGACATTTCAAAGTATCGTATTCCGCCTGTGATCGGCACACGATGTACTTCAGATGACACAAAGGCAATGAATCATGGACAACGACTTCTGCATTTCTACGATTCGTGAGTTCCTTTTTTCGCTCTGATCCCATACTTCCGTCGCTATATATATCATCAAAAGGTAGTTGCCCGAATTCAGTTGGAGACTGGAATAACTGCCACCCAGAACCTGCTAAGTTTCCGTCGCTGAATGCAACTCCCTTCAATGTGATAATGTCCCTCTTGTCGAATATCAAATACACTGGTACGGGACAATGCGCATCCTGCGTATAATATTGCTCGCGTGGTCTAATGCCTTCGTTCCTGTACGCGGTTGGTGTCTTTGGTCGAAAGTAGAGGCGTACATAGTCTTTGATGACGTCATCAGTTTGTTTGATAACTGCCGAACTTGCCGCATCCTGCCATTTGGCATCGTTGCGCTCAAGTTGTTTGCGCGATAGAATTGCGCCTTTGTTTAGAATGCTGACTACATTCTTGATGTCTGTAAAATGAAACAGATGGTCGCGCCACGATCGTCGAATATTCGCCAGCTTCGCTTGATTTAGTCGATCAAGTAGCCAATTGAATTCAGGAGTTGAAGCCCGACGCCTGGGGGCATTCACGCCGTTCTTCGCTCATCAAGTTGCTGGAAACGCGAGTGCGGCAACCGCGCGTTGGACAGACCTCGCGACATGTTAGGCCAATCATCTTGAAGGCACAACCCAATTTCGTTTACATATGGCAGTTGCTCAAGCACGGTCGCGACAAACGGCATTCGCTGCCCCCAACTGGTTGGGAAGTCACGAATTGTATAAAAGTTATTGTCTCTAATGTAACGCCACAGTAGCGTAAGTTCTTCCCTGTTAAATTCAAACTGCTTGTCACCACAATTGAAGCGTAGCGTATGGTCAAATGTGATGGCTTGCACCGAGAATTGTACTGAGTCACCATTCACGAAGGGTTGTCGCCCATTCTCTGCTACATGCACCAAATCATCCCAAAATTCCGAGAACGGCAGCGAGCGCGGTTCACTCCGCAGCCATTGCTTCATAGCCTCTATATCTCTATGTTCAGGCACGAAATCCTTCGCCTGTTGGTAAATATGAATGTACACATCAATCGGCAAAGGGCGCAGGTATTGCTCCATTAGCGGGCGGACATCGTCCCAGTCCAAATCACCGTTGCCGCAGCCCAGCATCGGGAAGGACACTTGCAGCAAGCTCTTCCGGTCGTATGTGTCTGCGAACTTGCGAAGTCCAGCCTCAATGTACTCCAGCCTTGACTTGCCGCGCCAGTGCTTCTTCGTCGGGAAGTTCAGAATCCACTTGTGCGAAGTCTTGTACAGCCACAGCTTGCCCACCGTCAAGCTGCCATCTTTGCAGAAGTCTTGATATTGCTTGAACATCTCTGGATAGATTTCTTTGAATGTCTTGGCGATGCCCTTGCCCATCACGCCGACTGTGTTGACGGTGTTTACCCACACCTTTGCAGGACTTTCAAACAAGTTGCTGTCTACATAGGTAATCATCAGCTTGCCTCACATTACAAGTCCACACAACGAGTATAGCACACATATGCTAATTATGCCAGTCTTGATGCGTCGCTATTCGCCCGCATCATACGCCAGCACGGGCATGCCCAGCGACACATGCACTTGATCGCCGCGCCGAATATAACGCTCCACGCCCGTCCACGCCACCAGTTCTGTGCCATCGCCCAGCGCCAAGCCGACGCGCTGATTGTGCCCGAAGAACTCGCGCCATTGCACTTTGGCGGGCACGCCAGTCTCGTCAAGATGGTCGATATGCAGCGCTTCCGGGCGGATCATAAGTCTGACTTCGCCATTGCGCGGATGATACAGCTTGACTTCGCCCAGGCGGCTGCGGGCGGTCAAACCCTGCGCCCTCGCTGGCAGCACATTCGCCTCGCCGATGAGCTTCGCCACCTGGATGCTGTTGGGTCGGTTGTAGATGATGTGCGGGGCGGCCAACTGCAGCAGGCTGCCTTCATAGATGACGGCAATTTCGTCCGACAAGCTGAGCGCTTCTTCCTGGTCGTGGGTGACAAATATCGCGGTCGTTTCGGTTTCGCGCAAGATTTGGCGCACATCGTTGCGAATATGCGCGCGCAGGTCGCTGTCCAGGTTGGAGAAAGGCTCGTCCAGCAACAGGACATCGGGATTGGGCGCCAGCGCTCTTGCCAAGGCCACCCGCTGCTGCTGTCCGCCGGACAATTCATGCGGCATGCGCTCGGCGAACTTCGGCAAGCCGACCATGTCCAGCATGCGCCGCACTTGCTTGTCTCGCTGTGCCGCGTCTGCCCGCAAGCCAAAGCCGATATTGCTCGCCACATCGACATGCGGGAACAAGGCGTAATCTTGGAATACCATGCCCACCTTGCGCTGCTCTGGGGGCACGAAGCGCGAGCCGTCGGCGACCAATTTCGCGCCGATCCAGACGCTGCCGCTGGTGGGTTTTTCAAAGCCGGCCAAAAGGCGCAGCATGGTGGTCTTGCCACTGCCGCTGGGTCCCAGCAGCGTCAGGAACTCGCCAGCCCGCGCCCGCAACGAGACTTCGCGCAGCGCTATAGAGCCATCGCCAAAGACTTTGCCCAAATTGTCGGTTTCCAGCGCGAATGCCATAAGCTCACTGATGTCCCCGCTCTCAGCATAGACGATATCATGCCTGCCAGCACGGGCGAAATACGCGTGTCAGTCGAGTATGTCTTCTTGGCGGAGCACGATCAAGAGCACGAGCGCCGATGCCAGGATAAGCGCCAAGCCCGGCAACGCTATCGTGGACAAGAAAGCCTCGTCATAGGCGCTCCAGATGCGTGTGGCGAAGGTGCGAAAACCGATTGGACGCAAGATCAGCGTGGTGGGCAGTTCTTTCATCACATTGAGGAAGACCAGCGCCATGCCGGCCAGGATTCCGCCCCGCGCCAGAGGCACGGTGATGCGCGCCAGGACCGCCAGCCGCCCCAAGCCCATGCTGCGACCGGCTTCTTCAAAACGCGGATTGATCTGGGCAAAAGCGCTTTCGGTCGCGCCGATGCTCAGCGGCAGATAGCGCACGGC
>DAOUJB010000163.1:0-1587 GCA_034423155.1 Anaerolineae bacterium
GGGATATCAAGCGCGTGCTGGCGTATTCGACCATCTCGCAGCTGGGCTTTATGGTGGCGGCGGTGGGCATCGGCGCTTATGTCGCGGCTATGTTCCACCTGGTTACGCACGCCGTTTTCAAAGCGTTGCTCTTCCTGGGCAGCGGCTCGGTGATACATGGTGTCGAGCATGGGCATCATCATGCGCATGAACACAACCATGGCGACCACCACGACGAAGAAGACTTCGACCCGCAGGATATGCGCAATATGGGCGGCTTGCGGCGGCGCATGCCCATCACCTATATCACCTATCTCATCGGCACGCTGGCGCTGGCGGGCATCTTCCCCTTCGCTGGATTCTGGTCGAAAGACGAGATCCTCGCCGATGCCTGGTACGAAGGATTTCAACTGAACGAAACCAGCGGCTTCATCGCTTTTGGCGTTCTGCTGATTGCGGCGGCGTTCACAGCTTTCTACATGTGGCGGCAGATCGTGCTGGTTTTCTTTGACGAAGCTCGCACAGAAGCGGCCGAGCGCGCGCCCGAGAGCAATGGCGCGATGCTGCTGCCCCTGCTGATATTGGCGCTCTTCACGCTGCTGATCGGCTTTATCAATGTGCCCAAAGCCACGCCGATATTTGATGGCATTTACCATCCCTACGAGTTCAAGCACTTCCTCGAACACAGCGTATCCAGCGTCTCGAAAGGTCATGTGCTGGACTTCAATTTGCTGATCGCCGGCATTGCGCTGGCGCTGGGCATCGCCTCCATCATCGCCGCGCACCGCATCTACAAGGGCAAAGGGCTGGCCAGCAACAAACGCGACCAGCTGGAGACGGGCGGCGCATCGCGGCCACTCTTCCGCCTGGCGAACGCGCGCTTGTATTGGGACGAGGTCTATGCCAGCCTGATCGAGCAGCCTTTTAACCGATTGGCGGGCTTCCTGGCCGACCGCGTCGACTGGGACTTCCTGCACGATTATTTTCATGACAGCCTCATCAAACGCGGCTTCGACAGCATCGCCACGCTGCTTAGCCAGCCGATCGATCTGGGCATCGTGGATGGCGCAGTGAATGGTGTGGGAACGCTGGTGGAGCGCGCCGCCAACTGGATGCGCCGCTCGCAAACCGGCTATGTGCGCTTGTACGCGGTCGTGCTTTTCTTTGGCGTCGCCGCCGTGATCGTGCTCATGCTGCTGCCATTTATTCAGTCCCTGCTGCAAACTGGCTCTTAAGGAGAACGCAGTCCTATGGATGTAACTGGACTCTCGCTGACGACCATCACCCTCTTCTTGCCGATGCTGGGGCTGGCCATTCTGATGTTTATGAATGGCGAAACGCAGCGGGAAAACCTCAAGTGGGTGGCTTTCGCGACCAGCCTGGTGACCTTTGTGGCATCGGTGGTGATGTGGATCAACTTTGATCCCGCCACAGCCGAGTTGCAAATGGTGCAGCGCAATACCTGGGCTGAAGTCTCGCTGGGCGACTCGGTGATAAACATCAGCTATTTCGTCGGCGTCGATGGCATCAGCATGCTGCTGGTCTTGCTGACGACTTTCATCATGCCCATCGCCATCCTCGGCTCTTTTGGCAGTCACATCTTTGCAG
>DAOUJB010000164.1:0-6283 GCA_034423155.1 Anaerolineae bacterium
GCCCTGCGCTTCATCAAAGCCGGCTTGAACGCCGAGCTGGATGGGCAAACGGGCGTGCAGGTGCTGGCGGGCGACGCCACCATGCTATTTTATATGACCGAAGAAGGCAGCGAAGGCAAAAACGCCTTCCTCGAAGGGCGCAAACCCGACTTCGGCAAGTTCCCGCGCCGCCCGTGAAAGCTATGCTTCACCACCGAGTTCACCGAGTTTAGTGAGTTCACCGAGTGGATGGCGAACAGCAGTTTGTGAGCATACCCCACGCAAGTCTGGCCTCCTCCCGACTCTTCGGGGGGACTGAGGGGGGTGCGCCCGACAAGACTTTTATTGTCGACCAGGGCAACGAATATACATTCGCCCAGGTCAACCGCCTGGCATCGATGACCAGGGGCTTGATTCAAAACCACAGCCGGCTGCAGCCCGGCGACAGGGTCGGCATATTGATGCCCACTTGTTTGCCTTTCGTATTGACCGTGTTGGCTTTGATGCGCATGCGCGTCGTCATCGTGCCGCTGAACCTGCGTTTGACCACCAACGAACTGCAATGGCAGATCGAAAAAGTCGGCTGCAAGCTCGTCATCTGCACAAGCGACACGCTCGACAAAGCTGCCCAATGCACGAACAAGTTCCTGCCGATTCCGCCGGAAAGCCAGCTTAATCATCCCTCCGCCTTCAATGATTACGGCACGATGCGCCTTGATGACGACTTCGCCATCATCCATACCTCCGGCACCAGCGGTCGCCCCAAAGCGACTGTGCTGAGCTATGGCAACATTTACCACAGCGCCCTGGCATCGGCGCGCACGCTCGGCAGGCTGCCCGACGATCGTTGGCTGTGCGTCTTGCCGCTCTACCATGTCGGCGGATTGAGCATCATCTTGCGCTCGCTGATTTATGGCACGGCTGTTGAGCTGTTGCCCGCTTTTGATGTCGACGAGGTGAATCGGGTTCTGAGCGAAAAGCCCATTTCGATCGTCTCGCTGGTGCCGACCATGCTGCAGCGCCTGCTGGATGCGAAAAAGCGCGCCTGGAATCCACAACTGCGGCTGGTGCTGCTGGGTGGCGAAGCGGCTCGTCCCAGCCTGATCGAACGCTGCCTGGCGGAGGATATCCCCGTGGCCGCCAGCTATGGGCTGAGCGAGGCTGCATCGCAGGTGGCGACAGCCCTGCCACAGCAGTTGCGCGGCAAAAGCGGCACAGTTGGCAAGCCCTTGCCATTCACACAAGTGCGCATCGCAGACGAAAACGGACGAACGCTGGCGACGGCTGCGCCGGGCGAAGTGCTGGTCAAGGGCGCGACGGTCATGCGCGGTTATCATGGCGATGCGGCAGCGACCGAGCGGGCATTGCACGATGGCTGGCTGCACACGGGCGATATCGGATACATGGACGCGGACGGCGACTTGTTCATCTTGCAGCGGCGCAGCGATCTCATCATCAGTGGCGGCGAAAATATCTATCCCGCCGAGGTCGAAGCAGCCCTGCGACTGCACCCGGCGCTGGACGATGTTTTGGTCTTCGGCCTGCCCGACGAGCAATGGGGACAGCGCGTCGCCGCCCTCGTGCAACGGAAAACGGGCAAAATGGTCGATGCAACCGAACTGATGGAGTTCGTGCGGCAGCACCTGGCCCGCTACAAAGTCCCCCGCGACTACGCCTTTGCCGATCTGCCGCGCAGCGCCTCTGGCAAAGTCAATCGCAGCGCCGCCCGCAAAGCTTTTCATGCTGCATCTGCGCGCCGCTAGCGGGGTCAACTACGCCCTCAGCCGGCTGGGCGAAGGCGAGCCACTATTGCTGCTGCATGGCTTCACGGGCGACCGCAGGACATGGGAGCGGCTGGTGCCCCTGCTGCGTGCCTATCAACTGATCATGCCCGACCTGCCGGGTCATGGCAGCAGCGACTCGCCCGAACGCGCCGCAGCCTGGCACATGTCCAGCGTCGCCGCCGACCTCATCAGCCTGCTGGACGCGCTGGGGCTGCCGCAAGTCCACCTGCTCGGCTATTCCCTGGGCGGAAGGCTGGCCCTGTACCTGGCGCTGCGTTATCCGCGGCGATTCCTGTCATTGACCCTGGAAAGCGCATCGCCCGGCCTCGCCGATGACGCGGAACGCCAAACCCGCCGTCAACGCGATGAGCAACTGGCGGACAAAATCGAAGCGCGTGGCATCGCCTGGTTCGTCGACTTCTGGGAGTCGCTGCCCATGTGGGATTCGCAAGCAAACCTGCCGGCGGATGTCCTGGCGGCGCAGCGAAATCAGCGACTGCGCAACGACCCAGCGGGCTTGGCGGGCAGCCTGCGCGGCCTGGGCACGGGCGCGCAACCCAGCTTGTGGGAGGCGCTGCCGGAAATACAACTGCCGACTCTGCTCATCGTCGGCGCGCTCGACAGCAAGTTTCGGCGCATCAATGCCACCATGCGCGATGCAATCCCCGGCGCGCGGCTGGCTATCATCGACGACGCCGGGCACAACACGCACCTGGAAAAGCCGGGCGAATTCGCGCGAGTCGTCGCGGCGACATGACTCTGCTTGCAATTCGGCGCAAATGCCTCTACGCGCAGTTGCCGGGGTCGCTGCGGACCGGCGTCCAGCGCGGCAGGATCGCCTTGTAGCCGGGCTGCGGAGGCATCAGCAGGTAGACCCAGACATACTCGTGCCACGCCCGGTAGTCATGATCGCTGTAGCCCAGGTCGATCCAATACTCGCTGGAAGCCGGTCCCGCGCCCTGGTCGGCCACATTGCCAATTCCATAGCCCTGCACATAGACTTCGCCGCGCAAGGGAAGGACTCTTGAATTGATCTTTCTGGCGACGATTCCCTTGCGCAGGGTCGCGCCGGTAGCCGTTTGCGTGTTGCCGTTGTTGCTGCCAGGGTGATAACTGGTCGCATACAGGCACAACCTGCGCCAATACTCGCGCCCAGCAATCGTGCCTTGCGCCACCACCTTCGTGCCATAGCCCCGGATCTCATGCTGCGCCTCTTGCACGAGTTGCGCATCACCGACCTCGCGGCTGACCTCGCGGCCATTTTCATAGCGCACGCGCGTGATCGTCTCGCGGATGCCCGGCTGCGCTTCTTGCAACAGGCTGCTTTGGTCGAGCGGCGTCTGCGGGTCGGGCCGATATTCGATATCGCCCGGCGGGATTTCCTCGCGCGCGACCTCTTCCGCGATCGTCACGCGCACGATCTCAATTTCCATACCCGCTTTGATGGGCGCATCCGCCGGGGGCCGCGTGAAGTCCAGCTCGCCCAAGCGCACAGCCTGCGCGTCCAGCAGCTGCCCGACCGACTCGGCTCGCGTGCGCGCATTGATGACCTCGCCATCCACCAGCAGCCGGACGCGCATTGCCCGCGTGATGCGCAGGTCCATATCGCGCTCCAGCCAAGCATCCAGCGGCGGATTGACCTCATCGCTCGCGCCCAAGCTTATGCCAGCTTCGTCCAGGGCCTCGCCGATCGTCTCCGCGGCCGAAGCAAAAACGACTTCTGCGCCATCGTCCAGGATGCGCAACTGCACGGCGCGGCGGATCTCGATTTGGCTGGCCGGCACAGTCCAGGCGGGCAGCGATTCCTGATAAGCCAGCGCGCCATTGATCCACACTTTGTCCTTCTCGCCCAGTGAGATGCCGGCGCGGGCCAAGATAGGCAGCGGCTCATGTAGCGCTGTCTGCAACTGGCGAGTTTGTCCCGCGTCGATGATGCGAACGGTTCGCTGTGCCGCCGGCGTCAACACCAGAACGATTGCGCCAGCGTCCGCCCAGCGCAGCAGTGTCGCCGCCAGCAAGCCGCCCGTGACGAAAAGCAGGCAGCAGCAACAGGCGATGATCAGCAGCAGCAGGCTTCGCCAGGCTCGATCTCCGTTCATACAGCAAATGGTACACGCAGATTAAGGCTTGCGCCGACCGTCTTCTTCACATATCATGCCACATGAGACCATGTATCATTAAGGAGCTGCAAGCATGAAGATCCGAATTATCGCTTTGGCCATGTTGGCGCTGCTTCTCGGCGTCCATGTCGGCGCGCAATCTGCCAAACCAGTCGTGATCGCCTCGCACAGCATCTTGGCGGATGTGGCGCGCCAAGTCGCCGGAGACCACCTGGATGTTCGCACGCTGATCCCGGCGGGCAGCGACCCGCACCACTTCATCCCCACACCCAGTGACCTGGCGGCTGTCGCCGAAGCCGATCTGGTGCTCATCAACGGCATCGGCTACGAAGAAACTTTGCTGGAAGCAATCGAAAATGCCGGCGCAGATGTCAACATCGTGGTGGCCTCCGCCTGCATTGATGTTCGTCCCGCGGGCGCGCATGACGATCATGACGAACATGCTCATGATGAGGATGACGACCACGCGCATGATGATGAAGACGACCATGCGCATGATGATGAAGACGACCACGCGCACGATGACGATGACGAACACGCGCACGATGACGATGACGACCATGCGCACGATGACGATGACGAGCACGCGCACGATGACGATGACGAGCACGCGCACGATGACGACGACGAACACGCGCATGATGATGAGCTGAGCGGCTGTGACGCGCAGGATGCCGAGTTTTATGCCATCGGCTTTCACGTCCATGGAAAATTCCTGGGCAGAGCCGAAGACATCGAGTGCGCAGCCCACCATCACGACGACGAGCATGACGACGATGGCGACATGCATGACGACCACGGCCATGACGAAGGCGCCTGCGACCCCCATATCTGGTTCGATCCGCAGAATGTCATCCGCTGGGCGCTGACCATTCGCGACAGCTATTCCGAAATCGACCCCGACCATGCTGGCGAATATCACGAACGGGCGCTGGCTTATGCCGCGGAGTTGGACTCGCTGGAAAGTGATTTCATCTGGCCCACGCTGGAAAACCTGCCTGAAGAAAAGCGCCTGCTGGTGACCGCTCACGATGCGCTGGGCTACCTGGCTGGCACCTTCGGCTTTGAGATCGTTAGCACTGTCATCCCCGGCGTCAGCACCGTGGTCGAGCCGAGCGCGAGCGATGTCGCCTCGGTCATCGATGTCATCCGCGAGCACGAATTGACAGCCATCTTTGGCGAATCGATCACCAGCGACAAGATCTTGCAGGTTATCGCCGCGGAAACTGGCGTCGAAATCGCAGCGCTCTACACCGATTCGCTCAGCCAGGCCGATGGACCTGCCGCTACCTATCTGGACTTCATGCGCTACAATTTCACGACTATTGTTGAGGCGCTGAGCGGCTGAGGCCACACAAGCGAGAGGCAATCCGAATGGCAGCGAAGAAGGGTGTGCAGGCGGCGCTGGTCGTCCGTCAGCTAGGCACGGGCTATCCAGGCAACCGGCACGCCCTTTGCAATATCAGCTTCACAATCGAAGCGGGTGAGCGCGTCGCCATCATCGGACCCAACGGCGCTGGCAAGAGCACGCTCATCAAAGCCATTGTCGGCGTGCTGCAGTTCAACTCGGGCAACATTTCGATCTTTGGCGAAGATTGCTACAGCAGCCACAGCCTGGTCGGTTATGTGCCCCAGCAAAACCTCATCGACTGGAGCTTCCCGGCTTCTGTTTACGATGTCGTGATGATGGGGCGCAGCCGCCATATTGGCTGGTTTCGGCTGCCACGCCGTAGCGATCATCAAGCTGTCCGCGCTGTTCTGGAGCACTTGAGCCTGGCCGACTTGGCCAAGCGACAAATCAGCGAGCTCAGCGGCGGGCAACGTCGGCGCGTCTTCATCGCCCGCGCGCTGGCACAAGATTCCCGCGTGCTGCTGCTGGACGAGCCTTTCAGCGGCATCGACCAACAGGCGGAAGGCGAGATCATCGAGGCGCTGGACATCATGACCGAGCACGGCATCACCATCATGATGTCGACGCACCATCTGGACAACGCGGCGCTGGACTTCGACAAGATCCTGGCGCTTCGTCAAGGCGAGATCGCGGCGTTTGGCGCGCCGGACGAAGTGCTCGAGCCCCAGATACTGCGTCAGGCATTTGGCTGGACTTTCAGCACGGTTCGCGACGACCTGCTGATGTTGGATCATCAAGCAAAAAGGTCTTCTTGATATGGATCTGATGGCTTTCCTTGCCGAGCCATTGCAATACAACTTCATCCAGCGGGGTATGCTGGCGCTGATCTTGGTCGGCGGCATCAACGCGGTCGTCGGCTGCTTTGTGGTGGTGCGGGGCATGGCTTTTTGGGGAGACGCGCTTGCGCATTCGATCCTGCCCGGCGTCGCCCTGTCCTACACAGCCAGCGGCGGCAGCATCGGCAGCAGTCTCTTCTTGGGCGGCTTGGG
>DAOUJB010000165.1:0-6548 GCA_034423155.1 Anaerolineae bacterium
TTGTTCCAGGCCGCCGCTTCCAGCAGCACATTGCGAGTCCGGTCGCTGATTTCGGTTTCGCCGCCGCCCATCACGCCGCCCAATGCCAGCGCGCCAGCGGTATCGGCCACCAGGATCGTGTCTGCGCCCAGTTCGCGCAGGACATCATCCAGCGTTTCCAGCTGTTCGCCCGGCTGCGGCAGGCGCGTGATAATGGTGGGCGTCCCACCGGCGCGTTTGCGCAATTCATCGTAGTCGAAAGCGTGCAGCGGCTGCCCCAGCTCGAAAGTGATGTAGTTGGTGATATCAACGATGTTGTTGCGCGGACGCTGCCCGATGAGTTTGAGTCGGTGCTGCAGCCAAAATGGGGATGGTTTGACCTGGCAATCGCGCAGCAGCGTCAATGTGAAGCGCGGGTTCAGGTCTGGCTCGCGGATATCAATAGCGACCTGCTCGGAGATGGGCGCGCCTTCGGCAAGGAAATCGCATGACGGATAGCGCAATGGTTTATCAAGCAGCGCCGCGACCTCGCGCGCCACGCCAATCATGCTGAAGCAGCGCGCCAAATTGGGCGTGAACTCGATGTCCAGCACAATATCGCCCAGCACATCGGCAAATGGCGTGCCGGCGCTATAACTGTCGTCATGCTCCAGGACGATTACGCCTTCGTGCTCGTCGGAGATGCCCAGCTCTTTCTCGCTGCAGACCATGCTCTTGTTGTAGATGCCGCGCAGCTCGCGCCCTTTCAGCGTCATCTTGCGTGGCTTGTCGCTATGACCATCCCAGACAGTCGCGCCTTCCCGCGCAAATGCGCTCCAGATCGGCGGATTGATGAGACCTTGATCTTTGTAGGGGAACAAGTTTGAAGCGCCAGTGACGCATTGCTCAAGCTCGTCCGCGCCATAATCGACCATCGCCAGCACCAGCCGGTCGGCATTGGGATGCGCGCGCACCTCGCAGATTCGCCCCAAAAGCAGCTTGTCGCGCTCCCACACCAGGTGGTCGGAAGTCGGCTGTCGCAAGCCCGGCGGATGCTGCTGGGGAACGCCGATATAGCGAAGCTGCGCGACTTCCAGCCCGGCCAGGGTCAGCCGCTCGGCCAGCAGTTCAACCGGAATGTCGATATCAACAAAATCTCGTAGCCAGGAAATGGGTGCCAACATGGCTTGTCTTGTCCTTTCAGCAGATTGATCGCTCGGCAGTTAATGTTCGGGAATGACGATAGTGGCAAGTTGGCGCATCTGCGACGATTCGCCGCCAGCCTGCCAGTCGCTGCGCAGCATGGTCTGGCTGTCATAGACGACCGCCATCAGCCGATATTCGCCGGCCGGCACAGCGCCGATTTCAAGCGCCGATTGTCGCAAGCCCGGGCGCAGTTCCAGCGGCAAGTCGAGGCTGGCAAGTCGCTGCCAATCCGAGTTGAGCAGTTGCAGCGATAGATTGGTTTGCGCAGGCGGGGCGGTCTCATGCGCCAACCAGCGATCCACCACCAGCAACTGCCTTTGGTCAGGCGATAGCGCCGCGCCATAAAATTCGTAATTGACCAGCTCGTTTTCGTGTTTGGTGGCCGTGCCAGGTGCACAATCCAGCGCCTGCCAGCCATCTTTGACCAGCAGGCCAGTTTGCCCGAAAGTCAGTCGCTCGCAGGCGCGATAATTCAAGTCGGTCATGAGGACATCTAGCTCGTCCGCGTCAGTATCGTCCACCAGCGTCTCGTCATAAACCACCCAGTGCCAGGGTTCGCTCAGCGCGAGATGACGCGCGTGCTTTTCAAAAAGTTCTGGCGTGACGAAGGTCTGAAAGCCGATGCCGCGATCGCTGAAATAATAGTCGCTCTGTGGATAGTCTATGTGCCCGCCCCACACGAGATGCCCTTCGCCAAACCGATACCAGCTGATTGTGGGCGCCTCTGCTTCCTCGCGCGCCAAGCGGCTGACGACTTGCCAGGGCGGTCCTGCAAATGCCAAATCGCGACCACTGAAGAAAGGCGACCAGTCCGGAATCTGCTGGAAGGCAAGCCCCGCGGCCAGCCACAGCAGCGTCAGCAGACCCAGCCAGGCTCGCCACTGCATCAGTCCAAGCTGCGCGGCCGCCAGGCACAGCACCAGCGGAATCCAGCCGGCCAAGGCATAGCGCATATTGTTGGGCGTCAGAATTCCGGTTAGCTCCGCCACCAAGCCCAGCGCCAGCACAAAATAGAGACTGACCAAGCCGATGCAGCGCAGGGCAGACATCCGGGCGCGCAGGCAGCACAACCATCCCATAGCAGCCAAGCCCAAAAGCAGCCAGCTGTCGTTGAAAGTGACCCTCAGCCAGGCTCCAACTATGTCCAGCAGCGAGGCGCGCCAATCGCCCACATACCAATATGCGCGTTCGAGGCCCTGACCGAGCAAGATCGACAGCCAAGGCGCGAAAAGCAACAGACCCGCGCCGATCGCCAGCGACACCTGCAGCCAGCGCCTGTCCTTGTTTACATGCAGCAGGTGATAGACTCCCAGCGCGATAAATAGTGGCGCGCTGAAAACACTGGTGTTGGCCAGCGCATAAGTCGCTGCCGCTAAAGCCAGGTAGTCGGCGCGCTTGGCAGGCGTCCGTCTCTGCGCAAGCCGCAGATACAGCCAAAGCGTGACGCCCGCCAACAGAGCCAACAAGGCATACATGCGCGCATAGGCGATATAGAAGTTGAAGAAAGTATTGCTCGCCGCGATGACCAGCGCGATTAACCCAGCCAGCGGCGCAATGAAGTCGCGCCCCAGCCGCCATATCATCGCCAGCGAAAACAGCCCGCAGAAGACGGTCAAAATGCGGGCCAGCGCGATCTCGTCCCCCACCAAGCGCCCCCACACATTTAGCAAGACAAAGTAGAGAGGCGTGTGATTGGCGCTGTTGCGTTGCAGCGATTCCAGCACCTGCAGGGGCGAATAGGGGCTTTCGGCGGCAAATCCGACATTGACCATGGAATAAAACTCATCGACGCTGGGCGGATACAGGTCGACCTGGCGGATGCCCAGCCAAGCCACGACCAACAGCACCGGCAGCGCCCACAGCCAATGCGCGAGTCGCCGCTGCCAATCCCGTGACGACTGCGTGTACCCGCTAGATGCCAACGAAATCCTCCTGAACTTGGCCTAGAACTGCCGCAAGAAGCGCAGATCGTTGCCCCAGAAATAGCGGATATCCTGGATGCCGTGCTTCAACATGGTGATGCGCTCGGGACCCATGCCAAAGGCGAAGCCGCTCCATTCGGCCGGGTCATAACCGCCATTGCGTAGCACATCGGGATGCACCATGCCGCTGCCGGCGATCTCCAGCCAGCCAGTGTACTTGCAGACTCGGCAGCCTTTGCCGCCACACAGGAAGCACTCGACATCGACTTCCATGCTGGGTTCGGTGAAAGGGAAATATGATGCGCGGAAACGCACGCGGGCATCGGGCTGATACATGCGCTTGGCGAACTCGGCGATGGTGCCTTTTAAGTCGCTCATGCGGATGTTGCGACCGATCGCTAGCCCTTCGACCTGCGTAAACTGGATTTCACTGCGGGCGGTGACCTGCTCTTGACGATAGCACATGCCCGGTAAGATGACGCGGATGGGCTTGCTGCCGTTGTCGCCCAGTTCTCGCATGGCGCGGATCTGCCCGGGCGAGGTATGTGTCCGCAGAAGCACGCGCGGATCGCTGGTATAGAAGGTATCTTGCATATCGCGCGCTGGATGATGCGGCGGCAGGTTGAGCAGCGTGAAATTGAAGTCGTCCGCTTCGACCTCGCGGCTGCGATACACCTGGAAGCCCATATCCGCCCAGATTTGCTGGAATTCCCGGTGCGTGCGCGTGGACGGGTGCAGACCACCGCGGCGGCGCGGATGTGCGGGCAGGGTGATGTCGATCTCGTCCGATTCCAGGTCGTGCGCCAGTCGCTGGTTCTCGATCAGCACGGCCCGTTCGTCAAATGCCCGATCAAGTTCGCCGCGCAAGGCATTCACCTGCTTGCCAAAAGCCGCGCGTTCTTCGGCTGGCAGGCTGCCGATATGGCGAAAGAGCATGGCGACCGCGCCGCGTCTGCCCAAGTATTGACCGCGCCAGTCCGCCAGCGTCTCGCTAACTGTGATCGCCCCCAGGCTTTCCAGCGCTTCAGCCCGAATGTCGTCTATCGACTTGTCCATGTCACCCTCATTTTCGCAAGTCCAACAAAAAAACGCCCTCAATCCCGACCAGGGACGAGAGCGCTTGCGTTCCCGCGGTACCACCCTAGTTCAGCGCCCGGCGGCACTGCCCTCAACTTGCCCGCTAACGCCGGACGGACGGGGACGGCTAGACTGGCAGCGCCATTTCACCATCCCGGCTCGGAAGGGAATTCCGCAACTGCTGCCATGGGCGCTCGCAGTCCAGGACGCCCACTCCCTGTGGCAACAGACATCCGCCGGATGCGCTTGCGGACTGTCTTCGTCATCGCCGTTTATGCATATCCGATTATGCTGGCTGGCGGCGCGCCCTGTCAAGGTGAGCTGGCGGCAGGTTCGGGAATCGCGATCTCCGCCAGCGGCAGCATCTCGGGGATCCAGTCTTCATTGCCATGCCAAGCCAATCGTTCGCCCGTCCCCGCAGCATAGACGATCGCCATGAGCCGATAATCGCCGGCCGGCACAGCGAGGAGGTCCATGCTGAAGCGGCGCAGCTTGGCTTCGTGCACCAGCGGCAGGTCGAGCTGCGCGACCGTGTTCCAAGTCTGGTCGATTAGTTGGAATGACATTTGCCATTTGGATAGGTCCTGGTCGCCCAGCCCGCGCCAATGGTCGACGAAAATCAATTTCGCCGCATCTAACCCATGCGCGTAGAATCCATAATGCAGCAGCTCGTTCTGATACTCCGCGAGCGGTTCTGGCGGCTCACAACCGAGCAAATCCCAGCGGTAGGTGGCGAGGATGGTCGCATTCGGGAAGTCGGTCGCAGCACAGCGCTGGTAGCCGAAGTCGCTCATGATGCTGTCTATCAGCGCGCGCTCGTACGAATCCAGGCTGTTTGTGCGATAAACCAGCCAGTAACCGGGCTCATAGAGCGTGCGCGTCGCGATCAAGTCGCGCAGATTGTGCAGTCTGCTGTCTGCCATGCGGAATCCGTGCTGAATGAAGTAATAGTGCCGCAGGTCGGGGTGGCCTTTGGCGAACTTGCGCAGCAAGCGATTCGGCACATCAATCGCGACTGTGAATAGACTCTCATCTGACTGTCGCATCCAGCGGCTCAACAAGTGCCAGGGAGGCTGTGTGTAGGCATTGGTTCGCCCCCCGAGCAACAAGTCCCAGTCGGCTGTGTGCATAAATGACAAGCCAGCCACGAGCCAAAGGAGTGTCAACAGGACCAGCCACCTGCGCAACCGCCGCAAGCTATGGATTCCCATGGCGATGAAAACGGCCAGAATCGGCGTTGCAACCAAGAAATAACGCATGCGAGAGGGGCCCGCCACGCCACTCGCCTCGCTAATGACGCCGATACCAACAAGCAGCAAAGGGAACAGCAGCAGAAACGGGTTGCCACGCAGCCAGCCACGCCGCCAGCCCAGCCCAGCGCCGGCCACAGAAATCGCCAGCAGAATCGGGCTTCCGTTCGTGAAGACGCTGAGCCAGGTCTCATACGCTGCCATGGTGCCAGCAGATTTGGCATGATGATCGCTTGCTCGCACAAGCCCAGAAGTGAGCATCACGCTTAGCTGAGGCGCGGCCAGCAGCAGCGCGCAAAAGGCGGCGGCCACGATCCTGCGCCAGCGCCGGTCTTTCTTGACAGCCAGCAGGTGATACAGGGCCAAGACCAGTCCAATCAGGAATCCGTAGGCGTGCGTGCTGACGAGCGCATAAATTGTCGCCAACAGCGCCAGGTAGTCGCGCCGGGCCGGCTGCTGTCGACGCGTTGCCATGCGCAGGTATAGCCACAAGAGCAGCGATGCCAGCAGCATCAGCTGTGCGTAGGGGCGCAGATAGACATAGTAATATGCGTTGAAGGCAAGGCACAGCAGAACGGAAACCGCAATGACGCCGGCGATTGGCGCGACAAAATCACGCGCGAGGCGATAGACCGCCGCAAATGTAAGCAAGCTGGCGAATACCGTCAGAATACGCGCCGCCAACACCGATTGCCCCGCCACAGCGCCCCACCAGTGCACCAGCAGATAATAGAGCGGCAGCTGATCCGGACCATCGGCGTAGATATTGGCGAGAACCTCTGCGCTTGTATATGGCTCGTCAGTCAGGCTGAACATGTAGAGATAGGATTCGGAGGAATCGGTACCGAATGTGTAGGTGTCGAGCTGGGGGATGGTCAGCACCGCCGCCGCCAGGATCATAGCCGCCGCCGGCAGCCAGTGTCCCAGCAGGCGATCGATCCGATTCGCAGCGTGGCGCGTCCTAAGGCGCACCATCTCTCGGTTCTGGGATTACGATTTCTGCCAGTCGCTGCATCTCGGGGATCCAATCCTCATTGTCCTGCCAGGCGAGTCGTTCGCCCGTACGCGCATCATATACGACAGCCATAAGCCGATAGTCGCCAGCCGGCAAATCAGCCAGATCAAAGTATGGCTG
>DAOUJB010000166.1:0-3079 GCA_034423155.1 Anaerolineae bacterium
TCACGCATTGTACGGATTCTGTCGATGTCTCGCAACAGCCTTTCTGTAGGCATGGTGGGCAGCAGTTGGTGGGCGGATGCCATGCACCTGCCCGCGCTGGCCAGCCATCCCCAAGCCCGCACCACGGCGATCTGTGGACGCAACCGCCAACGCGCCGAAGCCATGGCGGCAACCTGGCGCATTCCCCAGGTCTATACCGATTTTGCCGAGATGATCGACCAGGCCGACCTGGATGCGGTCGTCATCGCCACGCCCAACAACACCCACTACCCGATCACCATGCGCGCGCTGGGGCGGGGCTTGCATGTGCTCTGCGAAAAACCCATCGCCCTGACTTATGCCCAGGCGCGTGACATGGCGCAGACAGCCGCCAATGCCAATCTCAAATCGCTCGTGCCTTTCACCTACAGCTTCATGCCCACCGCCCGCTACCTCAAGGAGTTGATCGACGGCGGCTATATCGGCGTGCCCTATCACCTGAATATGCGCTATTACACCGGCTTCGCGCGGGAGGGCGACTATCGGTGGCGCTTCGACAAACGCATCGCCGGCAGCGGGGTCCTGGGCGACCTGGGCTCGCATTTTTTGTATATCGCCGAGTGGCTCTATGGCGAAATCACCGCGATTACCTGCCGCCTAAGCCATATCGTGCCGCGCCCAGAATCCGACCCGGCCGGCGCTGTCTATCCGGTCGGCGATGACAGCTGCATGCTGACGCTGGAATTCGCCAATGGCGCGATGGGCATGATCCACTGCACAGCGCTGTGTTACGAAGACACGCCTTTCGGACAAACGCATCACATGGAGTTTCATGGCGCGGACGGCACGCTCTACAGCTACACCGATTGGGACACCGTGCAGCAGGTCAAGGGCGCGCGGGTCGGCGAGGGACCGGTGCGCGACTTGCCAATACCCGCGCATATTTGGGGCGATGCCCGGCGCGACTCGGTGCACAACACCTACCGCGATATCTTCCGCAGCGAAGACTTCATGATCCGTGGCTTCATCAACAGCATCCTGCACGATAGGCATCTAAAGCCCGACCTCGCCGATGGCGCGCGCATTCAGCGGCTGCTCGAGGCGGCCGAGCTAAGCCACGAAGCGGGCGGGCGCATCGAGGTGGACCGCATTGCCTAAAGACAAAATGCCGAAACCCGGAGGACGCAGCGAGTTGCGATTGGCAGGCAAGGTTGCGCTGGTCACTGGCGCGGCGCGGGGAATCGGGCGGGGTATCGCCAGGCGCTTCGCAGAAGAAGGCGCGCGCGTGGGCATCTTGGACTTGCAGGCAGCGGCTTGCGAGGCAGTGGTCGCCGAAGTGCGGGCTGCTGGTGGCGAGGCGATCGCCCTGGCCGCCGATATCAGCCAGCCAGCGCAGGTGAATTCGGCATTGGCGCGGCTGAGCGAGCGCTTCGGAGCGATAGATGTGCTGGTCAACAATGCCGCTGTGATGCCGGCCGGCGCAATCCACGAAACCAGCCCCGACGACTTCGACCGCTGCCTGGCTGTCAATCTGCGCGGGACTTATCTGGTCAGCCGCGGCGTCATCCCTGGCATGCTGGCGCGGGGCAAAGGCAGCATCATCCACATCGCCAGCGTGACAGGTCTGCTAGGCTTGCCGGGCATCGCCGCTTATAGCATGACCAAAGGCGCATTGATCGCCTTGACGCGCGCCATGTCCACCGATTATGCGGCGCGCGGCATCCGCATCAACAGCGTCTCGCCGGGCACCATCGACTCGCCCATGCTGCACGACTTTTTGGCTGCGCAAAGCGACCCCGACTCGCTGCGCCAGGACTTCAATGCCATGCACCCGATCGGGCGCGTCGGCACAATCGCAGAAGTGGCGAATGTCTGCCTGTTCCTGGCATCGGACGAAGCCAGCTTTGTGACGGGCGCGAATTATACAGTCGATGGCGGCATCAGCGTCAAAGGCGAGCAGCCGCAGGATTAGCATGCATCACAGAATTGAAACCAAGAAAGTAATACAAAAGATGAACCACCGAGTACACCGAGTGGGAGAGAGTACACCGAGAGAAAAGCAAGGTTTTTCTATGTGCCTTTGTGCCTCAGTGGCAAATTGTTGTTTCACCCATTTCTCGCGCTTACTGGGAACACAGAGACCGCAGAGGTAAGACCAACAATGTAATGCCACAATATAAAGGAAAGTCGTAGGGGCGACACTTGTGTCGCCCAAATGTACAATGGCGACATAGTGGGCGAGACAAGTCTCGCCCCTACAGATTACGAAACAGAATAGCATCGCTCAATTACGCATTACTTTCTGGATTTTACTGAGACAAACTTGGAGAACATAGATGAAAACAGACGCGCCTATCCTCATTCGCTATCACCAGCCGGACGCCGGCGCCCGACTCGGCATTTTGCGCGGAGACACCGTGCACGATATCAGCCACTGCTTCCCGAGCCTGGCGGGTTTTTTCCGCGATTCGGTCAACGATGTCGCTGGCGTGATCGCCGCTGTCGAGCGTGCCGCCGATGATGCGCTGCGCCGCTTCCCCGCCAGCGATCTTGACAACCCGCCCGCGCCCGCTGTCCCGCATTGGCTGCCGCCGCTGGACGAGCAGGAAGTGTGGGCAGCCGGCGTAACCTACACGCGCAGCCGCGAAGCCCGCCAGGAAGAATCCAGCGATGGCGGCGATGTCTATGCCCGCGTTTACGATGCGCCGCGCCCGGAAATCTTCTATAAAGCCAGCGCCAAAAACACGGTCGGCCACCTCGACCAGGTCGGCATCCGCGGCGATTCGGCCTGGAATGTGCCCGAGCCGGAACTGGGCTTGGTCATCAATCCCGCCATGCAATTGCTGGGTTTCACAATCGGCAACGATATGAGCAGCCGCGACATCGAAGGCGCGAACCCGCTTTATCTGCCGCAAGCCAAGCTGTATACGGCCTCTTGCGCCTTGGGTCCGGGCTTATTGCTGGCGCCATCCGTCCAATGGCTGGCTACCACCATCCGCCTGGACATCTCGCGCGGGGACGAAGCGGTCTTCAGCGGCGCGATTTCCACCGACCAGATCAAACGCAGCATCGCCGAACTGATCGATTATCTGGGGCGCAG
>DAOUJB010000167.1:0-3550 GCA_034423155.1 Anaerolineae bacterium
GGATCGATGCTGACAGTCTGGGCGCTGGCATTGCTTTCCTGCCCGCCCAGCGCGCAGTTGATGAGTTCCTGGTTGATGCGCGACTGGTTGATGACCATGGCTGCGCCGACGCGTGGCGCCAGGATGTTGGAGCTGTCTTCTTGATAAAAACGAGCGGCGATCGCGCCACGATCCTGGAAGCACTGCAAGATTTGCTCCAGCTTGGCAACAGCCGCTGTTACGCCGATCTGCCCGCCCATCATCGCCGCCCCGCCCACCGCCGCGAATGCGCCATCAATGGTCGTATCGACATCCGTGGCGTTGTATGCCGACAGATTGGGCAGCAAACGCTGTGCCGATGTGGCATCGTTGGCGACATTGCCCGTCTCGCTGCAAGCCGACAGCATGGACAGCAGCAGGCACAGCAGCGCGAACAAGTGCAGCGGTTTCAACAGACGATCTCCCGACAAGGCGAGAATTCCAACACGCGCATTGTAGCAGATATCGCATTAGCTCGCGTTGGGTTTCGCCGCCAGCCCCAGATGCACTGTGCTACACTACCCGCCAGAATCTGCCCAGCGAGGTGAGCGAGGACAAATGAACCTGTTGCGTTATGAAATGGACGGAGAAGTACATATCGGCGTCTTGAATGGCGAAACAATTCAGCGACTGCCTGCCAGAGACATGCGCGAAGTGATGTCTGGCGCGCTGCAAAGCACTGGCGAGAGCGATGAACTGGATGCTGTGCAGATTTTGCCGCCGCTGCTGCCGGGCAAGATCCTGGCGATCGGGCGCAACTACGCCGAGCACGCCCGCGAACTGGACAATGAAGTCCCGCCAGAGCCGCTGGTATTCGCGGTCATGCCCAGCGCGGTCATCGGGCACGGCGAGACAATCGAATGGGAGCGGGCAATCACGCAGCAGGTCGATTGGGAAGGCGAGCTGGCTGCCATCATCGGGACGACGGCGCGCAAGGTCAGCGAGGCGGACGCGCTGGATTTCGTCTTCGGCTACACGATCGCCAACGATGTCTCCGCCCGCGATTTGCAGACGCGCGACAAACAATGGACGCGCGCCAAAGGCCTGGATACCTTTTGCCCGCTGGGACCAGTCGTCGTGACAGCAGAAGACATCCCCGACCCGCAAGCGCTGCAAATCGTCACTTCGGTGGATGGCGTGGAAAAGCAGAATGGCAGCACAGCCGACATGATCTTCAGCGTGCGCCGACTGATTGCGCATTTGTCGCGCGCGTTCACGCTGAATCCCGGCGACATGATCTTGACCGGCACCCCTTCTGGCGTGGGCAAAGCGCAGAAACCCCCGCAATTCTTGACCACCGGCAGCGAAGTCAGCATCAGCATCGCGGGAATCGGCAAATTGACCAATACCTGCCGCGTGTTATAATTGGCGACAGAATCTACCCAGGGGACAGGATGACATGGCCAGTCAACAGAACATCATGGGCAACGAGTCGGCCATCAGGGAACGGCTGACGAAGGTGGAAACGCAGGTAGAAAGCATATTGCAGCACTTCGCCACCAAGGCAGATCTGGAGCGGCAGACGCGCCTTATCATCATGTGGCTTATTGCGACGCAAATCGCGATAGTTGGCTTGATGCTCACGGTAATAGGTGGCTGGATTTCTGCAGGCGGTTAGCAAGCTGTGAAGCCGAACCTCAGCCCCATGAACCGCACACTCTTCGCCGCCGATTGCCTGGATATCCTGACCGACAGCGCCGCCATTGCCGACGCCTCCATCGACCTCATCTACCTCGACCCGCCTTTCAATTCCAACAGTAAATAGCGAACAATCCATGCTGTGAAGATACTCGTATCGCCCAAAATTCCGCCGTTGTTCCTATGGGCGACCGTAACGAGGCTCTTTCCCGATAGTTGCGTCACTCGGTTTTTGTCTGCTCGCAGGAAGACCGAGATTGTATCGGAAAAAACTGAACCACCGAGTACACCGAGTGGAAAGAGTACACCGAGACTGCAATTCTTTGCGCCCTTTGTACCTTCGCGTCCTTTGTGAACCTCAATATGCCTCTGTGGTGAGAAAACATGCCAAAAGCAATCACGATTCAAGACATCAAAATCATCCTGACCCAGCCGGGCAAATCGCGCCTGTGCATCGTCAAGGTCATCACTTCCGAGCCGGGTCTGTATGGCTTGGGCTGCGCCACATTCACGCAGCGCATATTCGCGGTCGCGACGGCTATCGAGCGCCACCTAAAACCTTTCCTGCTGGGCCGCGATGTCGAGCGCGTTGAAGAAATCTGGCGCATGGCCATGGTGCATGGTTACTGGCGCAATGGTCCCGTGCTGAACAATGCCATAAGCGGCGTCGACCAGGCGCTGTGGGATATCAAGGGCAAGCGCGCTGACATGCCCGTCTGTGACCTGCTGGGCGGGAAGCTGCGCGAGGGCGCGAATGTGTATGTGCATGCCGATGGCGGCAGCAAAGAAGAAGTCGCCGATAATGTGCGCGCCTATATGGAGCGGGGCTTTCGCTATATTCGCGTGCAACTGGGCGGCTATGGCGGGCAAGGCAGCCAGCTGATCAAGCCGCGCAACGCTCCGCCCGGCGCTTACTTCGACCCGCGCGACTATTGCCGCAACATGCTGGATATGATCGCCCATGTGCGCGACCAGGTTGGAGAGGAAGTCGAGCTGCTGCACGATATCCACGAGCGGCTCGCGCCCATCCATGCCCTGGAATTCGCCAAAGATGTCGAGCCCTTCAAGCTCTTCTTCCTCGAGGACGCGCTTGCGCCAGAAGACATTCACTGGTTTCGCCACCTGCGCGGACAATGCGCCACGCCCCTGGCCATGGGCGAGCTATTTAACAACCCGCACGAATGGCAGATGCTGATTCAAGAGCGGCTGATCGATTTCATTCGCATGCACATCAGCCAGATGGGCGGCATCACCCCGGCGCGCAATGTGGCTATCTTTGCGGATATGTATGGCGTGCGCACCGCCTGGCATGGTCCCAGCGATACTTCGCCAGTCGGGCATGCCGCCAACTTGCAGCTGGATTTGTGGCATCCCAACTTCGGCATCCAAGAATGGTATCAGCCTTCGAGTCTGGACTACGAGATATTTCCCGGCCTGCCGGTTGTCGAAGATGGCTATCTGTATCCCAATGACGAGCCGGGGCTGGGCATTGATATTGATGAGCGGCTGGCGGCGAAGTATCCCTGCCAGGACATCGTGGAAGATTGGACGCAGACGCGCCTTCCCGATGGCACGCCCGTTCGTCCGTAATTCTGTCCTCGTTGAAATCTGTAGGGGCGAGACTTGTCTCGCCCACAATTGCCGCCGATGGCCATGTGGGCGACTCAAGAGTCGCCCCTACGACTTGTCGAAGAAGGCGAGGCGGTCAGCCCGGATTACACACATTCGCTGCCACGCCGGCGAGCAGAAAATCGATGATCAACTGAGCCGCTTCCACCGCAACGGTCACCTGCGCATCGGCTGTGCTGGCGGCCAGGTGCGGCGTATGGATCACATTGGGCAGCCCCAGCAGCGGATTGTCGGCGGCCGGCGGTTCTTGCGCATACACATCCAG
>DAOUJB010000168.1:0-6269 GCA_034423155.1 Anaerolineae bacterium
AGCACGCTGGGCTCGTCTTGGGTCGTGTCATAATTCTCGACGAAATCGACCGTATCCATATTGATATCGGTCAGCATTTCTCCGGCGATATTGGCCATGCGCGCTTCGGTGTAACGCATGGCTGCGGGTTTGTCGCCGTCCTGGCTGCCGAAGTTGCCTTGCCCGTCCACCAATGGATAACGCAGCGAAAATTCTTGCGCCAATCGCGCCATGGCATCATAGATCGCCTGATCGCCGTGAGGGTGATACTTGCCCATCACCTCGCCGACCAGGCGCGCGCTCTTTTTGTATGCGGTGCCGGGCCGCAAACCCATATCGTGCATGGCGTACAAGATGCGCCGGTGCACAGGCTTCAAGCCATCGCGAGCATCGGGCAGGGCGCGCGCAACGATTACGCTCATGGCATAGCTAAGATAACTGCCGCGCATCTCTTCATTGATGGCGACGCTGCGGATGCTGCCGGCGAAGTTGTCGCTGACGCTGGTCGTTGTTTCGTCCATACCGTGCGGTTTCCCGCCCTCGATTCGTCTTAAGTTGCCAGCCCAATTGTCTAAATTCAGTATATCATACAGGCAGGAATCACGCTATGGCGGACGCGTGCCTGGCCAAGCGCAGCACCTGTGTCTTGGCTATGCAGGAGCGAATGGCTGAAGGAAACCGCGGCCTGTCAATCTTCAATAGCTTGCACGGAAAAACAAGCCATATCGAAAAATTGTTGCCTAATTCATTTTTTAGGGTATAATGACAACGAAGTTGAATGGCGGCGTTTGCGGCCGAGGAAGGAGCAAGGCGCGTACCTATCCCATCGAAAGGAATCTAGTACTGCAGTATTAACAGGAGGATTCTAATGGATAGCGACAAAATGATGAAAGGAATCATCCCGGGAATCATTGCCGGGTATGTATTCCTGGCGTTTATGGGTGGAGGAATGCCCGGCATGGTCGGCGGGATGATTTCGGCTGACGCCTTTGTTGGCTTCATCCTGCATATCATCATTAGCGCAGTGATCGGCGCGCTCTACACCGGCATCTTCACGGAATATGTCAAGTTGAACAACCCGCTGCTGGATATCGCGGTGGGCGGTCTCATCTACGGCGTGATCTGGTGGATTCTCGGTGGTCTCATCATTATGCCCGCCATCGCCGGCGGGGAAATGCTGCAGATTTCGTTGACGGACCCCAGTCTCTTCGGACATGTAATCTATGGTCATGTGCTTGCGTTCTTGGTAGTCCTGCGCAACGCTGCAACGGGCATGGACAGCTGACCGGTCTGCAACCGCCAATTCAGATAATTGTGCCCGGGTTGGACATTGTCTGCCCGGGTATTTTTTTCCTATGAGTGGAGTTCCCAGTTCTGGCGGATTAGTTCATAAAGCCGCGTGGCGAGTTCGCTTTCAAACGGCGCATCTGCGCGAACAAGCGCCAAGTAGGGCGAGCGAACCACCAGCCGCCCCTCGCCCTCAGCCTTCCATGTCAACATTTCTTCTTGCTCGGGCACAATATCAATTTGCAGCCTCGCGTCTTGGTCGCAGGCAGTGGCAGCGCACTGTGCCTCGATCCACTTCGCCAAATCAGCGCCCAATTGCGCCGCGAATGTGGCATCGGTATCGCGATAGTGGAGGACTACCGGTCCTGACTCGCTACGCTGACGCTCGCCCCAAAATGTGAAATCTGGCGCGGTATGGTGCCAGACTCCATCTGTGCGCAGATAGAAGGACAGCCGGGCATACGGCAATCCATGCACATCTTCTCGCACCATAACGCGCGCCCGATCGCCTTCTATCGTCACCGACAGCAGATCGCCTGACAGCACGATGGCATTTGCGGCTTTCAGCGCTTCGTAGTGCTCGAAGAGCGCCGATTGTGCTGCCAGCCAACTGTCATCGCCGCTTTGCATTCGCAAAAACGCGTCGCGATCGCCCAGGCGCAGGGCTGCCACTTCCACCTTGATTGTGTCTATCAACTGCTGCGCAATCTCGTTCTGCGCTTGCACCAGCCGCAGATGCAAAGCCAGCCCGCCCAGAATGACTGCGGCGGCCAGCAGCCCAATTAAAATCAACATGCGCTGAAAGTTGCGGCGGCGTATCCGCCGTAGTTGAGGATCTTCGCCATCGGATAGGTCGACTGTGTCCGCCTCGACCTCCCATTCAAATCGGATGCGGCTCATTAGGCGCTGTCCGTCCTCGCCCAAGGCGCAAGCTCGCCGGCATTGACGGTATGCCGCAGGCCGCGATCATCGACGACCAGCAATTCGCCATCCGCTGTTACATCCAGTGCTTTCCCAGTTACACCGCCAGCATTCACCAATTGGCCCAGCACATTCAGCCTGCTTCGCCAGCTTTCGAACAGCGCGTCAGATTCAATGCGGCGCTGCCAATGCAAAATCCGATTCGTCAAGTCTCCCGCCAATTGCGCTCGATCGAGCCGCGAGCCGATTGCCGATTCCAGGCTGGTCGCAGTTGTCGCCAGCGCCGTGCCCTGGAAATCTGTGCGCACATTGAGGCCGATGCCCAGTACCGCGCCGCAAAGCCGCTCGCCTGACCAGGTCGCCTCGCACAAGATGCCACTGACTTTCTTGCCAGCGATCTGCACATCATTCGGCCACTTGATGCCGATATCTTCGCAGCCTAGCTTGTCCGCCAGTTCGCAAACAGCCAGCCCGCCCAACATAGTGACCCGTGACAACCAACTTGCTCGCGGGCGCAAGACCACCGACAAAGCCAGCGCTGTACCAGGCGGCGTCTGCCAGCTTTTGCCTCGGCGACCTCGGCCCGCAAACTGCTCGTCGGCGATGACAACCGCACCTTCAGGCGCGCCACGCTGCAGCCAGTCTAGGGCGACATCGTTGGTGCTGCCAATGCGCTCATAATAACGAAATGGTGCCGGCAGTGTCTTGGCCAGGCGTTCGTCCGATAAGGTCATTTTGCTCTCGCAGCGGCTGTCAACCTGCGCATTGTAACAGATGCGGCTGTCGCTAGAATGGGAGGGCTAACCAACCAGCAGCGAGCCAGACTTGGACCAGCTCTACACCCCTTGGCGGATGAAATACATCCAGCGCAAACGCGAGACCGGATTGGCTGGCTGTGTGTTCTGCGACATGCCCGCCCGTGACGAGTCGGCGCCTGGCAATCTGATTATCGCCCGCGGCGCAGAAAACTATGCTGTGCTTAACCGCTATCCTTATACTTTTGGGCATACCATGGTCGTTCCCTACGCGCATCGTTCGTCGCCTGAATCGCTGCCCGTGGAAGCGCTGGCGGAAGTGATGACCCTGTCAAACCGTGTCATGCGCGTATTGAGCGAGATCGCCAATCCCGATGGTTTCAATATCGGCGCGAATATCGGCGCGGCGGCTGGCGCTGGTATTGCGGCGCATTTTCATTTCCACATTGTGCCGCGCTGGTCGGGCGATGCCAATTTTATGGTCAGTATCGGCGAGACGCAGACGATCGCAGCAGAATTAGCGACCATCCGCCGGCAGATGCGCGAAACCTGGCAAAGGCTTTACGGAAGCGACTAACTTTCGTCCGCGCTGTCTTCGCTGCCGGGCGTGGGCTCGGGCGTCGGCGTGAGCGCGAGGACTTCTGTTGCCGCATCCCACATGATGGCGTAGGCATCCAGAATCTGTTCGGTGTCCGCTGCAGATTCCGCATCCATTTCTATATCTTCTATATCGGTCGCAGCTTCGGTTTCCGCGAGCAAGTCCGAGTCAAGTTCTGGCGGCTCGACGTCTTCCTGCGGCTGCACGACGAACTCGGCTTTGGGGTAGCCGGGTACATCGCGCAGATACAGCCCGACGACGACACGATGGTCCAGCATAGGCGGCTGGGCGGGGAACTGATGAAAAGTGGTGAAAGTCTCGCCCCAGCGCCAGTAGCGGGTGGGCAGGCGCGGCGCGGAGTCGGCTTGGGACAAGATATCGCCCGAATCGTCCAGCACATGCGCGAAAATCGTGTAATTCTCCTCTGGCGCAGAGTCGGCCTTCCAGTGCAGGCTGATTTCGTTGCGGCTGATATCCAGCTGGAAGCCTTCGAGGCGGATGACATCGTCAAAAACCGGCTGGTCATCAGCAATAATCTCGTTGAATTCGCTGGCGGCAGACTGTTGGCGCGGCGTTACGACTGCGCCGATATCCAGGAGGACAGGCGCAATCTGCCACCCAGCGCCGTCGGTGGCGAGAATGCTGTCCTCGCCATTTTGCCATTCCACGCGCAAGTCGAGCGGATAGCGCCCATACGCCGCCGTGCTGATCGGGATGATGTATTCGTCCGGGTAAATCGAGTCCGCGCGCCACCTGGATGTGCGCAGGCGGCCTGCGCCTGGATATGTCGTGTAACTGCCGATCGTTTGTTGATTGTCGTCCACCAGGCGCAATAACAGGCTGTTGTCGACTGCGGATGGCGCGAGCACCTGCCAATACAGCGTGAGTCGGACCTGGTCGCCAGCCGAATAGCGCCGGTCGCTGCTTTCATAGCCGACCAGCGCCACATCCCCGAATTCGGCATATACCGGGCGGGCGTTTGGCGGCGGCGCATCGACCGGGCTGGGCGCGCCATATTGCCCGGCGATGACCGTCAGCGGCGCCAAGAAGGCCGCTATGCCCAGCGCGCGCAGTTGCCAAAGCATGCACCTTTGCAAGAGCGCTTTGGGCACGGCATCTCCAGCGCGCACGAAGTCCAGGTTGGGCGGTCGCAGCCAAAAAACCAGCCACCAGACTGCTTCTACCAATCCCACCGCCAGCAGCGGACACAGCACGCCAATCAATGGAAAGAGCATCCGTCCCTGGGTAACCGGCGTCAGCGTGCCCAGGTAGATGATGCCCAGCCACATTACGCCCAATGTGCCCGCCAGCGCGAGTAGATGCGCCAATTCATAACGGGCGTAGGCAAAGTCGCGTATGGCGAGCAGCTGCAATATCAGGAATATGCAGCCGGCAAAACTCAGGAATGTACCTAGGTCGAACAAGACATAGAAGATGCTCGCCAGCTGGATATTGGACGCGCCAAATAGCCCCCAAAAGGACATGCGAAATTGATGGAATTCGGCGAACACATCGGCCAGATCAAAGTACATCCCGCGCGAACCAGCCAGGGTCGCTTGTGTGATGATGCCGAGCGGTTCGCCATATAGCTGCAGATTGCGGATAAACCACCAGCCCGCGATCAGCAGCCAGCACAGCAGCAGCAGGTAGAGCATCGCCAGCATACCGCGGCGGTCGCCTGTCTTGCGCCGCACGAAAAATGCCACGCCGACCAGAGCCGGCAGCAAGACCAGCGATATCGTCTTCGTCAGGCATGCCAAGCCGAAGAGCACAGCCATTGCCAGGCTGGCGCGAGTGGAGAAGCCATCGCGCAGTGTGCGCAGCAGCAGCAGAATCAGCGCGCAATTCAAGCACATCGCCAGGCTGTCGTTGGTGACCGAGGCGCTGATGAATATGAACATGGGGTTCAAGCTGGTCAGAGCGGCAGCCACAAATGCGACAGTTGGGCGCTGCGGCGAGATCAGCTGGCCGATGTGATAGACGAGAATGATCGTGCCAGCGCCCAGCAACAAACCAAGCGCGCGCGCCACCAGCACAGCCAAGCCCGTGCCTTGCGTGACTTGCAGGCTTTCATCATGCGTCACGCGGTTTTTGTTGCCGAATGCTCCCGGCTGGTCGACCAACACATGCGGATTCAACTGGCGGTAGGGCGCGGCATCATCCAGGCTTATGGGCGCGGTCAATGCCGCAAGCGCCAGATAATAGAGCGGGGGCTGGCTGCCGTGCTGCCCATAAAGCGTATCGCGCGCCGCCAAATCTTGCACGGGCAGGCGGCCGGTCTCGCGCAGATGTTGCACATAACCGAAGTGCCATAGCTCTTCATTGGCTTCAAATATCGGCGTGGCGAATAGATATAGCAGGCCGAAGATCGCATAAAATCCAAGCAGCCATTGCAACGGGCTTAGCGGGATATCCAGCGAATCGAGCCAGCGCCAAGCCGCCGCAACCAGCGTCAAAGCGCGCAGGACAATCCAACTAACCGCTGCTCGCACAGAAGCGAAACCGCGCCCCAGCCAAGACAGAGCCGCGCGCATGATATGGCCCGCATCCGCTTTCATCTGCCGCCGCCCCAGCCCACAGCCATCTTATGAGCCCGCCGCCGCGAACATCTCTTTTGCGCTTTCCACATACTTCAGCGATTGATGCCGAAAATAGGTGTTGTAGAGTTCGGCATAGTGCCCGGCCGCGAGCAAAAGCTGTTCGTGATTGCCTTGCTCAATGATATCGCC
>DAOUJB010000169.1:0-10023 GCA_034423155.1 Anaerolineae bacterium
GCCGTGCCCGATGCCATTCTGCGCTTTCGGCAGGGGTTTGGGCGTCTCATCCGCAGCCGCAGCGACAGAGGCATAGTCGCCATATTCGACAGCCGCGTCATCAGCAAGAATTATGGAGCCAGTTTTCTTGAGTCGCTGCCCGATTGCACTGTACAATTTGGCGCGCTGGACAAATTGCCGAGCCTTGCCAAAAGCTGGATCGAGCGCCGATGAGAACACCAGCCGGGCGCGAATGCCCGCATTATTACGCCGACTTCAACCGCCACACGCGCGATATTGAAGAATGCCGCCTCGCCAAAGCCAACCCCGACTCGCTGGATTGGCATGCCCGCGATTGCGCCAAGTGCCCGGTGCCCGATATCGTGCTCGCCAATGCCAGCCAGGACACACAACTCGTGCTCACGATCAAAAGCGGCATCTTCGGCTTGATGCGCCGCGTGCAGGTGGAAGCCATCTGCCTCCAGACGGGCGAGCAGGTCGATCCGTATGTCGGCTGCCCGGACGATCACCCGGGCTTGGAGATTTTTCGCCAGGCGCTGGAAGGCAGCGATGATTAAAGCCGTGCTGCTGGACATGGACAATACCCTGCTGCACAACCCGGATGCGCGCTTCGCCGGCGCATTTCGCCAGCTTTTTGACGAATTCTTTCGCGCCGAGTTCGGCATCGGCGGCAGCATCGCAGCGCTGCGGGCTGGATTCGCCAACATGGGCAGAGATCTTGCCAACTGCCCTGCCAATGCCCAAGCGCTGGTCGATTGCCTGGCTCATTGGTTGCCGCTCGCCCCAGACGACGCCGACCAGGCATTGCGCCGCTTCTACGCCGAGGTATATGGCGAACTGCAGCCGCTGGTCTCTCCGGTAGATGGCGCAGTTGCCTTGATTGAGAATCTGCTGGAACAAGGGCTGCTGGTAGCGGTCGCGACCAATCCGCTTTACCCCGAGTCGGCGATATTGCAGCGCCTGGAATGGGCGGGCTTGGGCGGGCTGGTCGGTGAATTCGCGATTGTCACGCACAGCGAGAATATGCACTTCGCCAAACCACAACCCGAATATATTGCCGAGGTCGTGGCGCGCGTGGGCATCGAGCCAGACGAAGCGCTGATGGTCGGCGACAGCCTGGTCAATGATATCCAATCTGCCCGAGCCATCGGCTGCTCCACCTGGCATATCGGCGCGGACGGCAGCCTGGCCGACCTGGCGCAGCATATCCGAGGTCATGCCTGGCGCGAGATCATCCAGCCGCCCGCCTTGCAGCCAGAGATGGTCGCGCCGCAGTATCGTGGAAATTTGGGCGCGCTGCGGGGCCTGCTGGCGGAATCTTCGCCGCATCAATGGCAAGAACGCCCCGACCCCGAAGAATGGTCGATTATGCAGATCGTTTGCCACCTTTGGACCACCGAAACCGCCGTGCACCAAGCGCGACTGCAACATATCCTGGCGGAAGACAATCCGTTCTTGGCTGCCTTGCCCCCGCCGGGACCACATGTGCCGCCCTGCCACGCTGACGCCCATTGGGTATGGCAGCGCTTCAATCGCGACCGGCGCGAGACGCTATCGATGCTGGATGATTTGGCAGCCGCACAATGGCTGCGACCGGCGCGACATAGCATTTTTGGCTTGACCACTTTCTTGGAAATGGCGTATTTTACAGCCCAGCACGACCGATTGCATATCACGCAATTGTGTCAGACGCTCGGAAAGTGCACAGACGATGCGGCTCTGAGTTGACTATAATCGCGCCCACTGTACAATATGTGTAGAAAGTTCTGAATATCACGATTGACGAATTGGAGCACGCGATGACCAGCGCAGCGCCGCCCAATCTGGAGTTGACGCAAGCGGTCGACGAGGGAATGGCAGCGGTCGAATTGGCCATGCGCGAGGTTACGGCTAGCCAGGTCGAAATCCTGCGCGATGCCAGCCGACACATCCTCGGCGCAGGCGGCAAACGGATTCGTCCCCGGCTGTTGCTGTTGAGTTATCTGGCGCTGGGCGGCAACGATCTGCCCTACGCTGCCAAGCCGGCCGCAGCTGTCGAGTTGATGCACACCGCCAGCGTCGTGCACGACGACATCAACGACCATGGCGTGCTGCGGCGTGGCAAACCGGCCGTGAATGCCATCTGGGGGCGGACATTTGCGCTGTTGACGGGCGACTTTCTGTTCACCGCGGTTTATGAATTGATGGCACCCTATGGCGAACTGAATATCGACCTGGCGCAGGCGGCAACCGCGCTTGTCGAAGGCGAAACCCTGCAAGCCAGCGCCGTCAAGAACAATCACTTCAATCACGAAGTTTATGGGCGCATCATCGCCTTGAAGACAGCCGCGCTCTTCCGCGCCGCCAGCGCAATCGGCGCAAAATTGGCGGGGGCGGCACAGCAAGAAATCGGCGCGCTGGGTGATTTCGGCTTCAATCTGGGGCTGGCTTTTCAAATCGTTGACGACATCCTCGATCTGGTCGCTGACGAGGCAAAACTGGGCAAAACCAGTGGCATCGATATCGGGCAAGGTCGTGGCGTCGCCGTTGCGCTGGGCGAAGGCAATAGCAATGGCAACGCCCCGCCCAGCGATACACTGGACTCGATTAAGCGCAAGATGCTGGAAGGCGACACAATCGACAAGGCGAAAACTCGCGCACAATTTCTGGTCGGCAGCGCCATCGCCAGCCTGGATTGCTTGCCGCATTCGCCCGCCAAAGACTCGCTTGTCAACCTCGCTCAGCAGGTTATCGCAAGAGAGAATTGATCCTGTCCACAGCCGCCGGGAGCCAGTCGTTGATCACACCGGCGCAGGCCCAGTGCGGCGAAAGAAGTGACAGGCAAGCCCCATGGCGATCAAAGTAGCCAGCGTAGAACAAATCCGGCAAATTGAAGCGGCGGCGGACTCACGCGGGCTCAGCTATGCGCAGATGATGCAAAATGCTGGCGCGGCCGCTTGCCAATTGCTGCTGGAGCGCGCGGCTGTCGGTGATGCGACTCGCGTGCTCTTTTTGATCGGCAAAGGCAACAACGGCGGCGATGGGCTGGTCATGGCGCGGCAACTGGCGCAAACCAGCCAAGCCACTATTCACCTGTTTCTGCTGGAAGCGCGAACAGCCGATGACCCGATATTCCGCTTGGCTACGGCGGCCGGTCTGCCCTGGACTGTCGCTGCCGATGACGGTACGGAGTCGGTCCTGCGCGAGCTGGCTGGCAAAGCCGATGTCATCGTCGATGCGTTGCTGGGTATCGGCGGACGGCCACCGTTGCGCCCCAAGCTAAAATCAGCGCTGGCAATTGTGCGCGAAGCAGCGAGCGAAACAAAGCCTTTCGTGCTGGCGATTGACTGCCCCAGCGGCAGCGACTGCGACAGCGGCGACATCGACCCCGCTGCGCTGCCTGCAAACGCTACCATCAGCTTCATCGCTGCCAAACCGGGCTTGCTGACTTTTCCGGCGGCCGCGGCTGTGGGCGATCTGGTCGTTTCGCAGATCGGCATAGCAGATGAGCAGCCCGAATTGCAGCGGCTCTCGATCACGCTCATGGATAAGTCGCTGGCGAAATCGCTGCTGCCGGCGCGTCCGCTGGATGGGCACAAGGGCACTTTTGGCAAAGCCATGTTGGCAGTTGGCAGCAGAAATTACATTGGCGCGGCCTCACTGGCGGCGGAAGCGGCCGGACGCTCGGGCGCTGGCTTGGTCACGGTGGCGACTACACGCACCAATATCGACATTGTGGCCAGCGGCTTGCGCGAGCCGACCTGGTTGCCACTGGCATCTGTTGATGGCTGCATTGCCGAAGACGCTGCGCAAACCGTGCTCGAAAGCGCGCGCGGCTACAATTCGCTGCTGGTGGGCTGTGGGCTGGGTTTACATGCCAGCACGCAAGCCTTCGTGACTCGCCTGTTGCAGGTGGATTCGCTGCCGCCACTGATTCTGGACGCCGACGCCTTAAACAGCTTGAGCCGCACCCCCGATTGGTGGTTGCATCTGCCCGCCGATACCATCCTTACGCCGCATGTTGGAGAAATGGCGCGCTTGACGCAGGCTTCGACCGCGGAGATCAACGCCGATCGCTGGGCTTTCGCTCGGCACTTTGCGCAGCGCTGGCAGGTGGTGCTGCTGTTGAAAGGCGCACACACGCTGATCGCCGCACCAGATGGCTGCACAAGCGTGATCCCGGTCAAGACTGATGCGCTGGGAACAGCTGGCACGGGTGATGTGCTGGCTGGCTTGATCGCTGGCTTGAGCGCGCAGGGACTCGCGGCTTTTGACAGCGCGCGTCTGGGAGCGTACATCCATGCGCGGGCGGGCAGCCTCGCTGGGCAGGCGGTGGGCAGCAGCCGCAGCGTAATCGCCGGCGATGTGCTGGGAGCGCTGGGGCTGGCATTCGAGGAAATCGAGGGGAGCTAGAGCCGTTCCCGCGCCTCGCGTTTGGCATCTTGCAGTTTGGCTTCCATGTCCAGCTCGCCACTGGCCCCACCGAACTCCAGCAAGTCACGCCGACGCACAGCTCCGCGCCGATTGATGCGCAATTGCGTATAGAGGCCGCCCAGCAACATGCCCAACAAGATGCCGGCAAAGACAGCTCCGTCGTCCAGTCTAGGGCGCGTCCGCTTCATCGGGGTCCTCGCTGTTGGCATCGCCAGGGGTCACCAGGTCGCGGATGCGCAGCAACTCGCGCAAAAATGCCAGCAACCCAGCCAAGAAACTCTTGAGTTGGATCAGCGGGTCGACGGCGTTGTCGTTCATGAATGTGGCGGTCGCCTTGCCCAATTGCGCTGTTTCGCGGGCGCTATTGAGGATCGGTTGGATTTCGGCGCGCAGCATAACAAAGAAGCCCGCCACTTGCAGCAGCAGGATGGCCAGAGCGGCGATCAACAGCACCGATTCCATCAGCAGGACGAGCAGCATGACATCGCGGAAAAGGCGGATGATCGGTGCCCAGGTATCGGCACCCGTGACCGCCGCAGCGACCGCCGCAGCAAATAACCCCAAAATGAGCAAAATGCCGATTGCGGCACCCAGCTTGATGATGCGTCCGATATTGCCCGCGCGGCGAACGGTTTGACTTGGTTCGGGCGCCGGTTCGCTGGCTGCTGCCTCGCTGGTTTGCATGGCTTAGCGTCGCGAAACCGGCGTTGACGGCTGCGAGGTGAGCAAGTGCGCGAAGATCAACAGCGCAAGCGCCGCTACAGTCGCTGGCAGCAGGTGGATGGTGCCGATGCGCAACATGTCGAACTGGAGGCTGCCGCCGATGTATTGCCCCAGCAGGAATCCGACCCAGCTGGTGACGACAAATAGCACCAGCCGACGCGCGTCACCACCAGCCAGGACATAGAAGGCCAGCCCATACATGGTGGCGATGATACAAGCGAATGCGAATACGGGGTCGGGCATGGTGTTTGCACTTCGGGCGTCAATTGGTAAAATCAAGAGTTAGTGTAGCATAGAATCCAGTGCTAGTCATATTGCAGCGGCTCTGTACATGAACCTTGTCGACCTTGAGATTTTGATCCCGGCTTCGCCAGAATTCATCTGGCGCTTCCTTGGCGATTTGCAGCAGATCCCCCGTTGGCAAAAGGGCGCAGAGGCTATCACATTCTTGTCGACGCAACACGAGGGTCGGGGCACGCGCTGGCGACAATCGATGAGCAGCGGTCCCGATCGCGTTGTCGAGGTGAGCGCCTGGTACGAAACTTTGGGTTACACCTACCGCGTGGTTGCTGGCGGGGCTTATGGCGAAAATCAAGGTCACATCAAACTGCGTGAAGTGCCCGAAGGCACGCTTGTGCGCTGGACATTCCAATACGAGGCGGGCGGCGTGCTGGGCGGATTGCGCAATGCAGTCGGGCTGAAAGGCAACATTGGGGGCCAGATCCAGTCCAGCCTGCGCGACCTGCATCAGCTGATCAGCCAGCAATCGGGCGGCATCTCTACTCACGAAGCCAAAGCGACCATGCAAGAAGCGCCCGATGTCACCGCGCGCTCCAGTTATGAGCCGCGGCATCCTTCGTCCTATCAGGATTCGCCGCAAGACGAGGCTTCAACGGAGATCTTTCGCGTGGATGGCGATGAGAATCCTTTCGCATTTGACTACGACATGGTGCCGATCCCAGCCAGCGAAGATGGCGATACCAAGCCGAATCCAGTCGCGCTGGCGGGCTACAGCAGCCTGACCGATGAAGTGAAGCAGGAAGATACGCAGCCGGTGGAACTGGCAGTGCCAATCATCGATCCGCCGCCGATTCCCCCTGATGAAGCGCCACCCGAACCTATTCTTGCACCGCGCAGAAAGAGCGTTGATGAAGCCGGTATGAGTGTGTTCGAGGTCTTCGGCTTGCAGAGACCCAGCAAAGCGCTGCTGGGATTAGAGCCGGCGGCGCAGACCGAAAACGACCATGAAACGCGCGAAGAAGCTACTCCGCCACCGTTACCAGTTGAGGAGATCGCCCCCAAAAGCCCAAATGCTGCGGCAGTTCCGGAACCAGCAGACGGCTGGCGCGCTGTCACCGGTGCACGCCGAGCCGCCCGTCGCCGAGCGATACGAGCGCGTCCGCAATGAGCCGAGCCGCCCGCAATGAAAAACGCCCACACGAAGTGGACGTCGCTGGGTGGATGAAGGGACTTGAACCCTCAACCGCCTGAACCACAATCAGGTGCTCTGCCGTTGAGCTACATCCACCATAGTCGCTGGCATCATATCAGGTTTGCGTTGCGAATTCCAGTGTGGGCTTGCGCGGTTTCGTCAAAATGATCAACTGCGCCGTACTACCCGTCAGTTGGACGACAGGCGCATCGGTCAACAATCCGCTTTCGCCGAAGTAGCTGCGTAAGTCGCCGCCGCTGGGGAGATGACCAGCCTGCCCCGTCAGCCGATAAGCCAGACGGATCAAGCTGCACAGCGGGCCGCGCCCGTCAAGCTCGCCAGCCACAACGATGCATGCGGGAGCGCCCGGCTGCAAGACACGCTCCAACTCGCGGAGCGTCTGGCGCTGGAAAATGAAGGCGGTGGGAAAGGTGCAGACGACTGCCGCGGCCGCCTCGGTTGGCAGGGGCAAGCGGCTGGCATCGCCACGAATGAGATTGGCGCTCAGCCCAGCGCGCCGCAATTTTTTCTGCGCCAGCCTGTTCATGCTCGGCGACAAATCCAGCGCCAGGCTGTGATAGCCAGCATGATGCAAGTCGATTTGCAGGTCGCCCGTGCCATGCGCCAATTCCAGCACCAGGCCCGTCTCGGGCGGCGGCAAGAATCGCAGTGCGCTGCGCTGCCAAGCCCGCCAGCGACCCAGCGAAATTGCTCGGCTGACATGATCGTAGCTGAAGGCAAATTGGTTGTAGAGCAAGTGAAAGCCGAATCGCCGCAGCCGAGTCAGCATGCTGCCAGCGCCGCCAGCATCTCCGCGGGCTGATCGGTGATGATGGTGTTGACGCCCAGCGCCGCCAGCTGGCATGCACGCAGGGGATCGTTGACTGTCCAGACATTGACCAGGCAGCCCAGTTCGCGCGCCCGCTGCATGAAGTCCGCGTCGACCTGTTCGTGCCAGGGATGCAGCGCAGCGCAGAAACTCGCCAGCTCCGCCAACCGCGACTGACTTGCAGAATTGAACAAGTAGCCCAGCGGCACATCCGTCAGCGATCGCAGGCGGCGCAATACATCCGCATCAAAAGATGAAATCAATACGCGCGCTTCCATTTGCTGGTGCCGGATGCACTCGACGACCGCGTTTTCGATGCCGGTCGCGCTGGACTTGATTTCTACATTGATCAGTAGCTCGCCCCCGACAGCCACAAATACTTCCTCCAGCGTGGGGATGCGCTCGCCGGCGAACTCAGGCGAAAACCAGGCGCCGGCATCCAGTTCTTTGAGTTGCGCCAGCGCCATGTCGGCAACCGCGCCCGTGCCATCGGTGGTGGATTCGACTGTGAAATCGTGAATGACGACCAGTTGTCCATCGCGCGTCAAATGCACATCCAGCTCGATGCCCTGCGCGCCTTGCTGCGCCGCCAGCATAAATGCCGCCAGCGTATTTTGTGGCGCAATTGCCGAAGCGCCGCGATGCCCGAAGACCAGCGTTTCGCTGGTCGTTATGAAGTCAGACGCGAATCTGGATCGCGCCATTTTCAATCCTCGCTTCGTACCAGGGCACATCAATTTCGGCGGGGCTGCGAGTGGCTACCCCACTGCGAATGTCGAAGCGTCCGCCGTGCCGCGGGCATTCGATTTCCCAGTCGACCAGTTTGCTAGGGCGGTCGTCGCGGTCGAAGGCTAGCGTATTGCCATCGTGCGTGCACAGATCTTCGATGGCATAGACCTTGCCGCCGACATTGAATACAGCGATCCAGCGATTGTCGACGCCGAATACCTCGCGCTGCCCGGGCGGGATTTCACTTGCCGCGCAAAGCGTAATCCATTTCTTCATCAGGCGTCCTCAATCAGCGACCATTCTTCGCTGCCGGTCGAACCGAATGCGCCCACCACCAGCACCTTCAGCGGCAACAAGGCGCACTTGACCCGATTGATGCTTAAGGGCAAGCCAATCGCGTCCAGCAGCAGTTGTTTGTCAATGCGTCGCGCTTCGTCCAGCGACATGCCCAGCAGTTCTTCGCCGAACATGGAGGCGGACGCCAGGCTGATCGCGCAGCCTTCGCCATCCCAACCGACCGCGCTGATGCAACCCGACTCGTCCAGCGTCAGCGTCAGACGCAGCCGGTCGCCACACAGCGGGTTTGCTTCTTCGTGGTCGAAGTCGTTGGGCTGGAGCAGTCCCCAGTTGCGCCGGTTGCGGGCGTGGTCGAGGATAAGTTCGCGAGCCAGGTCGTCCACAGCGCTTAGCCGATGATTTTGGCTTCGATCTCGTCCATCAGACGCTGGCGGACGCGCTCGAATGGCACGCGCTGCAGCAGTTCGTCGAAGAAACCCTCGATGATCATCAGCTGGGCTTGCGGACGGGTGATGCCGCGGCTCATCAGGTAATAGATCGGTTCATCTTCCAGCGTGCCAAAGGTGGCGGCGTGCGAACAAGCCACATCATCGGCTTCAATCTCCAAGCCCGGGATGCTGTCCATGCGCGCGCTGTCGCTGAGCATGAGGTTGCGGCAAACTTGATAACCGTCAATGCGCTGCATCTGCGGCAGCGACTTGATCATGCCTTGCCAGAGTGTGCGGGCATTGTCGCGGGCCGCGCCTTTGAAGAGCAGATCGGTATTGGTCAGCGGCGCATTGTGATTCTGCTGCGTATCCAGGTCGAAGAATTGGTCGCGGTCGGCGAAGAAGAAGCCGCTCACGCGCGCATTCGCTCCCGCGCCCACCGCATCCACCTCGATGAAGGCTTTGGTCAGGCGGCTGCCCATCACGCCATTCACCCAATCCAACTGGGCATCGCGCCCGACTATGCCGCGCTGATGGCTGAATTCGAAAGTCTCGCGATTCCAGTCTTGCAGCGATACATAGCGCAAGTTGCCCGCAGCGCCGACGATGAGCTCGGTCGCGCCGATGTAGGCTGATTGGCTCGCCTGGTCAGCGCTGGCATATTCGACTTGCATGGTGGCTTGGGCGTTGTCTTCCAGCACGACCAGCACATGACCCAGCGCCGTGCCGGCCGCTGTGTTGAAGCAGACGACATGCAGCGGCAGCTCGGCGACGATGTTGCGCGGCACATGCACAAAGACGCCATAATCCCAAAGCGCTGCGTGCAATGCCGCGAACTTGCCATCGGCTGGCTGCACAGCTCGCGTCATCAGATGCTGCTGCACCAGCGCCTCGTGTTCAGTTACCGCGCTGCGCAAATCTGTGAAGACCACGCCTTGCCGCGCCAATGCATCAGCAAGCTGATAATGCACGGGCTTGCCATCGACAAAGACCAGCAAACCGCCTTGTTCAGCGCCGGTCAGCGGTTCGAGGTTCTTGGCGGGCACGGCATCGGCTGTTGCGCCATTGGCATTTATCATGCGCTCGGCTTCATCCCAGCGTATGTGCCGATAATCGGTGCGCCGCCACTCCTCTTCCAGTTGGGGCATGGGCATCGATTCGTAAGTTTGCCA
>DAOUJB010000170.1:0-8802 GCA_034423155.1 Anaerolineae bacterium
AGCAGCGAAGTGAGGAAAGGGTCGTCCCGTTGACGCCGCGCAGCGAGGACCAGTTTGCTGCCCGCGCGCCATTCTCGCAGCATATCGTGCAGCAGCGCCGGCGGATCTTGCAGATCGGCCGAGATATCGGCCACGCAATCGCCCTTGGCCAGGCTGAGGCCCGCCATCACCGCTGCAACCGAGCCGAAATTTCGCGAAAGACGGACGATGCGCATGCGCGACTCTTGTCTGGCCAGCGCCTGCAGCACCGCAAAAGATTCATCGCGCGAGCCATCGTCTACGAAGATGAATTCAAAGGTATCTTGGGGATTGCGCGCCGCCACCGCCTGCAGCTCGTGCAGCAGATCGGCCAAGCTGGCTGCATTGTGATAAACCGGCACCACAATGGAAACCAGGCTCATGCAGAGTCCTCGTCCGCCAGGCCAAATTCGCGCAAGATTTTCTGGCGATCCTCTTCGGCAACATCCCGCAAGTGGCGCGCTGGCACGCCGGCCACGACCGTCCAGGCCGGCACAGCGCGCGTGACCACCGCGCCCGGCGCAACGATCGCGCCCTGGCCGACTTCGCTGCCCGCGCCTAGCATCGCGCCCGTTCCGATCAGCGCGAATCGCCGAACGACCGGTGGCGAAATCTCGAAAGGCGACAACCCATATCGGCGTAAGTGAACGCCATTGTCGTTGGCCGAGGCCGACATCGGTCCCACAAATACATCGGCTTCGACCACCATGCCGCCAGTCAAATGCGCGCCGTCGTGAACGATGGTGCGCGCGCCGACGCTGACATTGTAGAGCAGGGTGCTGCCCCGCCCCAGCACGACTTCGTCATCCAGTCGAGCGCCCTCGCGGACAGACGCCAAATCGCTGATCATGATATTGTCGCCAGCGATCACATCATGGTAGAGCACAGCATTCGCGCCGATAACGCAATTCGCGCCGATACGCACTGGCTGCCCGCCGCTTGCCACCTCGCGCACCAGCCGGCCACGAGCGATGGGCGGTCGTCCGATGACTGCGCCGGCCAATATGCGCGTGCCTGCGCCAATATGCACATCGGGGTAGAAGGTCACATTCGCGCCGACTTCAACATTCGCGCCCAGCGTCAGCGCGCCCATAATGTCCACATTGGCGCCCAGCTTCGCGCTGGCATGGATATCAGCCTCCCTCATCATCGCTCCAGTATGCGGCTTTGTGCGCCCGATAGAAATCGACCGTCCGCCGCAAGCCATCCCGCAGACTCGTGCGTGGGGTCCAACCCACCAGTTGGCCGATCTTGCTGATGTCGCTGTAGAAATCACCAGGCTCCTGCGCCTTGCGCTCCGCTGAAAAAGGCGCGAATTGCCAGCGACCGCTGCCGGCGACCTCCACAAGCGTATCGGCCAGCTCGATAAAGTCGGTTGGCTTGTCGACGCCGACATTGAAGATCTCGCCGACCGCCCGCGGCTGCAGTGCGCACATCAAAATCGCTTCCACCGCATCGTCAATATACAGAAAGTCGCGCAGGATCTTGCCATCGCCAAAGACCTGGATCGCCTCGTCATCCAGCGCCAGGCGCACGAACCAGTTTACCACGCCATATCGCGGATGTTTCATCTGGGCGCGCGGACCATAGACATTGGTCAAACGCAGCAGCACCGCCTCGATATGGTGCGTCTCCCAATACACCTGGATGATTTTTTCCGCTGTCAGGTTGGATATTTCATAAATGCCTTTGGGGCGGGTGGGCGCGTCTTCGGCCACTGGCAGGCTGACCGCCGGACCATACTGCCCGCGCGTGCCCGTATAGATGACCTTGGCGCTCGGGTTGTGAAGGCGCAGCGCTTCCATGACCACAGCCGTGCCCTTGATGTTGATGTCGATATCGGGGAAGGGGTTGGTCAGGCTCAAAACATGGTCGACCTGGCCAGCCAGATGAAAGACATAATCTTGTCCGCGCACCAGGTGATTCATGGCGTTGGCATCGCGCACATCGCTGAAGTTGACGCGGACGCGCTCGCGGATCGGCTCGATATTAAACAGGTTGCCGGCATAACCCGGGATCATGGCATCCACGATGGTGACCTCTGCGCCGGCCTCGACCAGCGCGATCGCCAAGTTGCTGCCAGTAAAGCCCAAGCCGCCCGTTACCAGCGCGCGCGCGCCATTGAATCCGTTCATTGCGCTGCCAGTCGCGTGTCGGACGCGGGATTGCCACAGAGGCACAGAGCTGCAGAAGTTTTCATTATCATTCGCCCCGCAAGTCGTTGATAGCCTCGCAGACTCGCAGCGCATCGTCATCGCTCAAGCCGATATACAGCGGCAGCGACAAGATCTCTCTGGCGGCGCGCTCGGTTTGCGGCAGGCTGCCTTCGCCCAGTCCCAAATCGCGGTGCGACTCTTGCAGGTGCACGGGGACGGGATAATGAATCAGCGTGCCGATACCGCGGTCGCCCAAGTCCCTCATCAACTGGTCGCGCCGGGCAGCGCGGATGACATACAGGTGGTAGACATGCCGGCGGTCTTCGCATTGGACGGGCTTGTGTACGCCCGACAGGTTTGCGTCATAAATCGCCGCGATCGCCCGACGCCGCTCGTTGAGCTCGTCCAGGTGCGCCAGCTTCACGCGCAGGATCGCCGCTTGCAGCTCGTCCAGGCGGCTGTTGGTGCCGCGCGATTGATGCCGATAGCGGCTGACTTGCCCGTAGTTGCGCAGCTTGCGCAATTTTTCCGCCAGCGCGTCGTCATTGGTGATCACCGCCCCGCCATCGCCATACGCGCCCATATTCTTGGTCGGATAAAAGCTGAACGCGCCCAGCTGGCCGATCGTCCCGACCTTGCGCTCTTTGTGCAGCGCGCCGTGAGCCTGGGCGCAATCTTCAATCAGCAGCAGATCGTGCGCCTGCGCCAAAGCCTGCAGCGAATCCAGATCCGCAGCCCCGCCATACAAATGCACAGCGACAATCGCGCGTGTGCGCCGCGTGATGGCTGCGCGCGCCGCATCTGGGCACAAGGTGAAAGTTTCGGGTTCGATATCAGCCAATACGGGCGCAGCGCCAGTCGCTTCGATAGCCGCCACGGTGGCCAGCGCCGTATGCGCCACGGTGATGACTTCGTCGCCCGCGCCGATTCCGCCCGCCCGCAGCGCCAGCTCGATGGCATCGGTGCCGGTGGCGACGCCGATTGCGTGGCTGACGCCGTGATACGCCGCGAACTCGCGCTCGAATGCTTCTACCTCGGGACCGAGGATGTACCAGCCACTATCGGCGGCGCGCAGCAGGGCGGCATTAATTTCCTCGGCGAGCAAGTCGTGCAGCGGCTTGAGCTGGTTGAATGGGATCATGCGCTTTGTCTGTTCATGAGTTGGATTAAAGCACAGGCACATATAAGGAAGGCTGTCAGCCTTGCGAGAAGTCGATGCCGCGATAGATCTGCGCCAGCGACAAGGATGCGCCCAGGCTGTCCAAAGACACGATGTCATCAAGCTCGGAATATTGACGCTGTGTCCAGGTGTCGCCAGCGCGGCTGTGCTGCACGACAGACGGGCGGCTCTGCTCAACGATGAGAATATGCTCTAGGCTGGGCATGGCGCGATAGACGGGCAGCTTGTTGTCGAGATCATGCTTGCGCGTGGACGGCGACAAGACTTCGACCACCAAAACAGGATTTAGCAGGTCGTTGCGGCCCGGCGCGAAACGAGCTTTGCCGCGCACGACGGTCAAATCCGGGAAGAAATAAGCCATCTGTCTGGCGCGAATAAGGACATTGCTGCTTAGCAAAGCGTATTCGGGATGCGCAAGCTGCGCAAATAAGTACCCGCCAATGAGCATTTGGATAAGTCCGTGTGCGAAGCGTACGCCGCTCATATAGAAAAGCTCTCCGTCCAGGTATTCGACGCGCGTATGGCTCTCGGCTGAGATTTCAAAATAGCGTTCAAGCGTTACGAATTCGCGCTGGTCGGAAACTTCAGGCGCGGGCGCGTCTCTCAACATCACATCGGCGGACATGAGTCGACCTTTCAACGGGATTGTGGAATTTGAGTATAACACGCCGCCAACGGGCTGCAACCGCGAGCGAAACTCCAGCAGGGCAAGCGCATCAAAATGAAACCCATCGTGACAGCGAGCAAATAAATCAAATACTTGCCACAGAGGCACTGAGACACAGAAGTGAAACCAGGTAAGTCATGCGTAATAGGGTGATGCTATTCTGATTCGAATTCTGTAGGGGCGAGACTTGTCTCGCCCATTTTGTCGCCATTGACCATTTGGGCGACTCAAGAGTCGCCCCTACGACGTTCCTTTCTGTTGTTGCATTACTTTATTGGACTTACTTCTGTGCCTCTGTGGCAAATAAACAATCTAATGCGATTGTCCTGAAACACCGCCGACCGGGTTTTCCAGCAGCAAATCTGGCATACTATAATGGAAGCAGGAGGTTTGCCATGATACCGCTGCAACCCGACTCGACCGTTCGCACGACCTGCCCATACTGCGGCGTTGGCTGCCAGATGAAGCTGCATCTGGCGCAGGGGCAGATTTATCGCGTCGAAGCGCCATTCGATGCCGCGCCGAATTATGGCAATCTTTGTGTAAAGGGGCGCTTCGGGCTGGACTTCGCCACGCACCCGCGCCGCTTGAAGAGACCGCTCATCCGCGCTGGCCAGCCCGGCAACTTCCGCGAGGCCAGCTGGGACGAAGCGCTGGATTTTATCAGCCAGCGACTTTCGCGCCTTGTTCGCGAGCATGGCGGCGACAGCATCGCCACATACGCCTGCGCCAAAGCCACCAACGAAGACAATTTTGTCTTCCAGAAGTGGGTGCGGGCTGTGCTGGGCACCAACAATATCGACCACTGCGCCCGCCTTTGCCATGCCGGCAGCGTCACTGGCTTGCAGCTGGCGATCGGCTCCAGCGCCATGAGCAACAGCATCGCCGAGATGGAGAATCTGGATACTTTCATCGTCACCGGCAGCAACACCACCGAAACGCACCCGGTCATCGGCCTCTTCCTCAAGAAAGCCGTGCGCAAAAATGGCGCGAAGCTCATCGTCATCGACCCGCGCCAGATCGAGCTGACCGACTTTGCAACGCTGTGGCTGCGGCAGAAGCCGGGCACGGATGTGGCGGTTTTTCAGGCGATGGCGAATGTGATTGTCAGCGAAAATCTCTTCAACCCCGCGTTCATCGAAGCGCGCACCGAGGGATTCGAAGACTACATCGAGTCGCTGGAGCATTGCAGTCCAGAATGGGCGGAGCAGATCAGCGGAGTGCCAGCCGACGACATCCGCCGCGCCGCGCGCCTGTATGCCACTGCCGAGCGCGCCGCCTTTTATTGGGGCATGGGCATCAGCCAGAGCACGCACGGCACGGACAACGCCTTGTCGCTGACCAACCTGGCGCTGATGTGCGGGCATGCCGGCAAACCTGGCACGGGCCTCAACCCCCTGCGCGGGCAGAACAATGTGCAGGGCTGCAGCGATAGTGGCGGCTTGCCCAATGTCTTCACAGCCTATCAGTCGGTCGCCGATCCCATCATTCGCGGCAAGTTCGAAGCCGAGTGGCGCGCCAGCCTCAACCCCGCGCCTGGCTTGACCGTGACTGAAATGGTCGATGGCGCGCTGCTGGGGCAGATCAAAGCCATGATCGTCATGGGCGAAAATCCCATGATGTCCGAACCAAATCTCTCGCACGCCCAACATGCCATCGAAGCGCTCGACCTGCTGGTCTGCATCGATATCTTCATGAACGAAACCGGCGAAATGGCGGATGTGATCCTGCCTTCGGCCAGCTTTGCCGAAAAAGACGGCACCTTCACCAACAGCGACCGGCGCGTACAGCGCGTGCGGCAGGCTTTGCCCGCGGTGGGAGAATCGCTGCCCGACTGGCAGATCATCTGCGCGCTGGCCAAACGGATGGAAACGGAGTTGGGCGTCGAAAACAGCGCCGGCTTCGACTATGCCGACGCAGAAGCCATCTGGGAAGAGATGCGCCGCCTCACGCCCGATTTCGCTGGCATCTCCTACGCCAGGCTGGATGACGAAGGCGGCGTGCATTGGCCCTGCCCCAGCGCCGAGCATCCTGGCACGCCCTACCTCTTCGAAGACGACTTCCCGCGTGGCAAAGGCAAATTCTGGGAGTTGGAATATGGCACGGACAGCGAGTTGCCCGATGACGAATATCCCTGGCATTTGACGACCGGGCGCGTGCTCTTCCACTGGCATGGCGGCACGATGACGCGCAGCAGCCGACTCGAAGAAGCCTTCCCGGTGCCTATCGTGGAGATGCATCCGCAGGACGCCAGCGCGCTGCAAGTGGTTTCGGGCGACTGGCTGCGCATCACATCGCGGCGCGGCAGCGTCGAATGCCAGGTGATGGTCACCGGACGCTCGCCAACCGGCACGCTCTTTTTGCCATTCCACTTTGTCGAGGCGGCCGCCAACCTGTTGACGCTGGACAAGGTCGACCCGCGGGCGAAGATCCCCGATTTCAAGATGGCGGCGGTCAAGCTGGAAAAAGTTGCGCGGGCTGGCACAGCGCTGGAAGAGCAGGGCGCTATCAAAGACCCGCTGCGTTATGTGCATTAGGCTCATTCCCCCGGACCTAAGCCCGGCGTAATTCTATGCGGCAGCTACCCGTGTTATGATGAAGACACGAGGAATTGCCGTCATGAGCGAGCAAATAACCACAGCGATTCCCATAGACAGAATCTGGGACTACTGCGGTGGGCAGCCGATTGCGCGGTGTCAGTTGAAGCGAGCTAGAATATTAGAGAGAGACGCACAATGAGCGAGGTCAACACGATCAATCTGCCGCTGGAGGAGATGCGCGCCTACTGCAAAACGCAGCCCATAGCTCGACTGTCGCTCTTTGGCTCGGCGCTTCGCAACGAATTAACATCTGAAAGCGACATCGACCTGCTGGTGGAGTACGAGCCGGACGCGCCGGTCGGGTACTTTACCATGGCGCGGCACATGCGAGCGTTCAGCGAAATAGTCGGACGAAAGGTAGATCTGTTCACGCCAAAGTCGTTAAGCCGACACATTCGCGCGCAGGTACTTGAGGATGCCAGACTGGTCTATGCGCAAGCAGCTTGAGGAAGATCTGCAGCGACTCAAAGATATGCTGTATGCGGCGCGTGTCGCCAGTGAGTTTGTCGCCAATACTGAACTGACCAAAGTAGAGCAGAATGTCGTATTACAGGCCGGTCTCTCCAAATTCATTCAAGACATTGGTGAAGCAGCCAACAAGGTATCCACTGAGTTTAAAGCGAACAATCCTCGGATACCCTGGCGAGACGCAATTGATATGCGAAACTTCCTTGTACATGTTTATAGTGAAATTGACTTTGGGGTCGTTTGGGACACGGCTGTAAACGACCTGCCTCCCCTCATCACTGAGTTGGAGAAGATTCTGGAGGAAGACAGCAACACATGACTGCCGCCACTCCCTTCTCCCTCGCCATCATCGCGGGCGGGCAGAGCCGGCGCATGGGACGCGACAAGGCATTTGTGCAGCTGGGCGGCAAATCCCTCATCCAGCGCCTGCTCGAGCGTACAGCCAATCTGGGCCAAGCCGAGACCCTGCTCATCACCAACACGCCCGCCGCCTATGCCCACTTGCAGCTGTCCATGCACGGCGATGCGCTGCCGGGCAAGGGCTCTCTGGGCGGCATTTACACGGCGCTACTAAAAGCCACGAGCGAGTTTGTCTTGGTGCTCGCCTGCGATATGCCCTTCGTCAATGGCGACCTGCTTCGCTTCATGATCGCGCAGATCGATACGGATATCGACATCGTCGTGCCGCGCGTGGATGGCTATCCGCAAGGCTTGCACGCCATCTATCGCAAAACCTGTACCCAGCCCATTCACGCGCAGCTGGAGGCGGATCGGCTCAAAATCATCCGCTTCTATGGTCAGATGCGCGTGCGTTATCTGGATGAAGCCGATTATGCGCCCTTTGCTGCGGACGGCCGCTCATTCACCAACCTCAATACGCCGGCGGAATTGGCGGAGGCGGAACGGTTGCTCGCTGCGACGGGCTAGAGCAAGCGAAAGCGCCGACCACAATCTGTTACAATGTGGCTATGGCGACTCAATCCGTTGACACCAGCCTGGCGGCGTATGCGGGCCGCGGCCGCGAGGCGCTGTTGCCGCTGCTGTGGGATGTGCAGACGGCGCAGGGCAGCATCAGTCCGGCGCATGTGCAAAGCATCTCGCATACGCTGCGCATTCCAGAAGCGGACATCTTCGGCGTCATCGGCTTTTATACGCTCTTCCACGATCAGCCGACCGGACGACGCATCATCCGCGTCTGCACCGATCCCAGCTGCGCCCTGGCCGATGCCGATGCGCTGCTGCATGAAACCTGCGCGCGGCTGGGCATACTGACAGGCGAAACGACCGCCGATGGCGAATACACGGTCGAGCATTCGCCCTGCCTGGGCTTGTGCGATTGTGCGCCGGCGGCACTGGTCAGCGCGCGTGGCCAGCCCGACCGCGCATTGACGCAGGCGAGCGTCGATTCGCTGCTGGGCGACTGGACGGACGACTATTTCACCCCGGCTGGCGATGAAAACTCGGTTTTGCTGGATGGCGGCTTGACGAGCGCGCCACAAAGCCTGGCCGATTATGGAGATTATGCAGGACTGCGAAAAGCGCGCGCCATGACCAGCGACCAGGTCATCGCCGAGGTCGAGGCTTCGGGTTTGATCGGTCGCGGCGGCGCGGCTTTCCCCACCGGGCTGAAATGGAAGTTCACGCGGGCAGCCGAGGGCGCGCCCAAATATGTCGTCTGCAACGCCGACGAAAGCGAACCCGGCACATTCAAAG
>DAOUJB010000171.1:0-9536 GCA_034423155.1 Anaerolineae bacterium
ACGATCGCGCTGGCGGCCAACAGCATCATCGCCGACCAAGCCGATGTGGTGATCGCCGGCGGCGCAGAGTCCATGTCGTCTGTGCCCATGACCGGGCATCACCTCAGCCCGAATCCGCACATGGTAGAAAATGCGCCCAATGTCTATATGAGCATGGGTTTGACCGCCGAACGCGTAGCCAGCGAGTTTGCCGTCAGCCGTGCGGATATGGACGAATTCGCCTATCACAGCCATCGTAAAGCCGCCGCTGCGACCGATGCCGGCACATTCGCTAAAGAAATCGTGCCTTTCCAGTGGCAAGAAACCATCATCGGCGCGGATGGCAGCCCCACCGAAGTGACGAAAATGCTGGGGCATGATGAACACTTGCGCCGCGAAACCACCATCGATGCGCTCGCCAAACTGAAGCCGGTATTCAAAGCCGGTGGCAGCGTCACGGCCGGCAATTCCAGCCCGCTGAGCGATGGCGCGGCAGCTGTCATCGTGATGGAACGCGCCAAAGCCGAGCAGCTGGGTTTGACGCCGCTGGCGCGCTTCGTGGGCTTTGCCGTGGCCGGCGTGCGTCCAGAGATCATGGGCGTTGGTCCCATCAAAGCCGTGCCCAAGGTCTTGGGGCGGGCGGGCATGTCGCTGGACGATATCGACCTGATCGAGCTAAACGAAGCCTTTGCTGCCCAGGCGCTGGCGGTCATGCGCGAGCTGGAGATGAATCCAGAGCGGGTCAATGTCAATGGCGGGGCGATCGCGCTGGGGCATCCGCTGGGCTGCACAGGCGCAAAGCTCACCGTGCAGTTGATCAACGAGATGAAACGCCGCGACAGCACTTATGGCATGGTGACGATGTGCATAGGCGGCGGCATGGGCGCGGCTGGCATCTTTCAGAATCTCAACTAGCGCTGGTCGGCTCGCCTGCATCAGCGCTCGGCGTTGGCAGCGTGATCTTTATTATCGTGCCTGAATTTTCGTTGTGGGTCTCGGCTGCCAGACTGCCACCGTGTGCTTCAATGATCGTCTGTGCAATGTTGAGACCGAAGCCCCGTCCCGACCCGCGAGACTGTTCGGCACGGAATCCCCGCTGAAATATCTGTGACAGCTCGTGGGCAGCGATCCCTGTTCCATCATCTGTGACAGAAATCTCCACGGCTCCATCGTGATGAACGGTGGCCGACATGACCACCCGCCGAGCGTCGGCATGCAGCAGCGCGTTGTGTATGAGATTACCCAATGCCTGTCGCATGCGTGGCGCGTCCAGCATCAGCGCTGGCAAGCTGGGCAGGGGAAGCAAGGATAAGCTGATTTGACGCGACTGCGCCTGGGGCTGCCAGCGTCTTACTTCGCTCGCAAGCAGCTCTTGAATGCCGCAAAGCTCAAGATTGAGACGCCACTCGCCGGAGTCGGTCTCTGCCAGCCAGTTCAAGTCATTCGTCAAGTTGCGCAGCATCGTGACTTCCTGGGTGATGTGTTGCGCAGCCTGTTCCGGGCTTTGCAACTCGTCCAGCAGCGCTTTGGCTTCCAATTGGATGACAGCCAGGGGCGTATTCAGCTCGTGCGAAATGTCATTGATCAAACGTTTGCGCAGATCGCGCTGGCGCTGCAATGCACTTGTCATTTGATTGAAGGCCGCGCTCATCTGGCCGAGTTCATCATTCGAAGTCACTGGCAGAAAGGTCGTGTCATCGCGTCGCGCGATCGCTTGTGTGGCTTTCGTCAAAGCGGATATCGGCGCGGTGATGCGTCTTGACAACGAAGTCGCTAGCAGCAGAGCAACAATAAGTATAAACAAGCCGCTTGCGCTGGAGCTGAGGAAGAGCTCGCGCAAAAAACTGATCGATTCTGTCTCCAGAAATTTTTGGTCGACATCCAAGTACACGAAGCCTACCGTCTGACCAGTCCCCAAATCCAGGATCTCGCGGCGCTGGCCCGTCAGGGCATGCGTCTTCTCGCCGGCTTCCAGTTCGGCAAAATTATCGCGGATGCTCTGTCCCGCGAGATCAACAATGACGACGCGTAGGCGGTCGATGTGAAAACCTTCACCGCCTTCGGCATCTCCGCTGCTTTCAGATCCCTCGCTATGTCCGCTCTCATCTTCGTACAAATAGCCCGAAGCCGACAATGCCGCATCGGCCGTATGCCAGCCTCTGGCTGCTGTGTAGGCACGGCTCAATTGCCGCGCCAGTTCGCTTGCTTCTCGCCGGCTCAATTCGCTCAAGAAGGCGTCCAGCTGCCGCTGCGAGACATAATAGCTTGCCGCCAAATTCCAGGCGACCGTCAGGATGATGACCAGAATCAATACGCTCAAGATCCGCCGGCGCAGGGACATCAGGATTGCTCCGCGACGAGCTTGTAACCCGCGCCATAAACGGTCTTGATCGGCGCTGCCGAACCAAGCTGCTTGCGCAAGCGCAGAATATGATTGTCGATCGCTCGGTCAAAGCTGTCAAAGTCGTTATTGAATGCCAAGGAGATGAGCTGGTCTCGTGTGAGAACCTGATTGGGATGCCGCATAAACGCAGCCAGCAGGGCCAATTGCGCTTGACTCAATGAAACGGGGCGCCCGTCGATTTCGACTTGCCCTGTCGTTGTATTGAGTACTAAGCTGTCACAGGTCAGAACTTGTTGCACTTCGCTTTGAACCCGGCGCAGCACGGCTTTAACGCGAGCGACAACTTCTTGGGGTTCGAATGGCTTGACGATGTAATCATCGGCTCCGCTGTCCAAGCCTTGAATGCGGTCGGCCGGCGCTTCTTTGGCCGTCAACATAATTATCGGCACATCCGACTCGGCGCGCAGGATTTGGCAAAGCTCCATGCCGTCCAGGTGCGGCAGCATCAGATCAAGCAAGATCAAATCAGGCGCGAGGCTGCGGACAGAGGCAAGCCCCGTCCGGCCGTCATAAGCAACTTCAGCGTGAAAGCCAGCCCGCTCCAGGTAAATCTTCAGCCAGTTGGCGATTCGTCTCTCGTCTTCGATGATCAGAATGCTTTGGCTCATGATGCCTTCTCAAATGCAAAAACTCAGGCGCGCTATGCTCATTGTATAACGCGCCCGAGTAGCGGACTATTTTGGGGACTACTTCTATACCGAAGCAGCCCCCGGTGTTATTGCGTGGCTCCGATCAGCCACCACCCCCTTCACTGCCACCGCCGTGCTCGCTGCGGCCCTCGCGCCCGCTGTTCTCGCCAGCGCCTTCGCTACCACTGCGTCCACCATGCTCGCCGCCGCTTTCTCCCCTAGCGCCTTCGCCCATGCCGAATTCCGCATGAGGCGTCCAGACATCGAAGGGCTGGTCAGTCGCTGGAATGACTACCGACAACTGATAACCGGGCGGTATATCGGTCGGGTTGGTGGGTCCCAGTTCCACGCCGTTGGACAGGTGAATCTCGACCCGCGCCCGCGTCAGCGTTGCGTTGGTCAGGTTGACCACCTTGCCCATGAAGCGATTGTTGGCTGCATCGTAGCGCATGACCAAGCGCGCGCCATTGCGGGTGACATCGTAGATCTGGTTCGGCGCCAGGGCATTGGTGCCACTGCCTTCGTTGGCATCGCTGCCGCTGCCTTCAAGGCCTTCGCCGCCGCGTCCGCCGTGCTCGCCCGCGCCCTCATTGCCCGAGCCTTCACCAGCGCCTTCCGTGTTGACTGGTCCAGGCCCGCCGCAGTCGAAGACTTCGGGATGAATCTCCCAGGCATCGAAGTTGACGCCAACTGCCAGCGGTTCATCAGCGACCAGCAGTTCAACGGGTGTCTGCGCGCCGGGGGCCAGATCTCCAACAGGTTGAGGTCCCAGTTCTACGACGGTCTGGGTGCCTTGCTTCAAATTCAGCTCGATCTGAACGAAGCACAGGGTCGTGTTCCCTGGGTTTTCGACAAAGCCGGTGAATGCGCCGCGCGCCGGGTCGTAGGCCATTGAGGTTCTGACACCGTTGACGACACCGTCCCAACTTTCATCCAAGGCAAGGATGGGGCTAGAAGGATCGCCGCTCTCGCCCGCGCCTTCCGCGCCGCCACTGCCTTCAACACCTTCGCCGCCAGCGCCGCCGTGCTCGCCAGCGCCTTCGCTCATACCGACTTCGGCATGGGGCGTCCAACTATCAAAGGGCTGCGAGCCCGCGTCCAGGACGATGTCCGAGACTTCACCAGCGGTCAGATCGGTCGGGGTCGTTGGACCCAGTTCCAAGCCGTTGGACAGGTGGATCTCCACCCGCACCCGCGTCAGCATCGCGCTGGTCGTGTTCTCGACTGTGCCGACAAACTGATTGGTCGCCGCATCGTAGCGCAGGATCAAGCGCGCGCCATTGCGGGTCACATCGTAGGTCTCGTCCAGCGCCAGGGCATTCGCTCCCGCCCGTTCGGCCGCATCGCCGCCTTCACTACCGCCTTCGCTGGACCCGCTCCGATGTTCGCCCCCTCCTTCGGACGACCCGGACTCCTGACCCAGCACCAATCCGAACATGCTATATGCGCTGATCATAACGATGATGACGATCATCATGATACTCGCGCTCCACAGCTTGCTCCGCTTCATGACTTCACCTCTTTCTGAACTCTGTTGATAGGCTGAGGAAAATTCCTCATTGCCCGCAGAGTAGAGATGAAATGTCGTACAATTATCTCAATTCGAGACCAAAGCGATTTCAATTCCAGCAGTTCTTTGTATTGTTAATCCGCCTATTCATCTACACTGGTCGGAAGGGTGCTTTGAAAATGACGCGCCTGTGTCAGTGTGATTCCAAGGGGTGAATATGTCGGCCTTCTACACGGCAGTGGCGCGCTTCTATGATGCCGAAACGGGCGACAAGACCGACGACCTCGCCTTGTTCAGCAGGCTGGCGCGCGCGCATCCCGGTGTGATATTGGATGTCGGCTGTGGCACGGGCCGGGTGCTGATCCACCTGGCGGACGAGGGACACACGATTCACGGCATAGAGAACGACCCCGCCATGCTGGAGCGGCTGGAGCGGAAATTGCAGCGCCGACCGCAGCTGCACGAGCAGATTTCTACTGTGCGGGCTGACGCGCAGACACACGACTTCGACCGCCAGTTCAGCCTCATTCTGCTCAGCTACAACGCGCTGATGCACTTCAAGGCGCAGGCATCGCAATTGGCGCTGCTGACGAACTTGCGCCGTTGTCTGGCCGCGGGTGGCGCGCTGATCATCGACCTGCCCAATCCCGCGCCCGCCTATGCAGACGAAAATAGCGACGAGCTGACCTGGGAACGCAATTTCCTCGACCCCGCCAGCGGCCACCTGGTTATGTTGCAATCGGTCACTTGGCTGGACCGAGCGGCGCAATTGCTGAATGTCGACTGGATCTACGACGAGATCGATGGCGATGGCGTCGTGCGGCGGCTGATCGCTTCGCATGAATTGCGCTATTTCTTCCTGGCAGAATTGCGACTGCTGCTCGACCAATGCCGCTTCCAGGTGGATGCCGTGCATGGCGATCACGCGGGCGGCAAGTATGACGACGAAAGCGAACGCATGATCGTGTTCGCCAGTGGAAAGGCCCCACATGACTGACCTGCTCGCTCACTTCCGCGCTCGCAAAGACGACATGCTGGAATTGCTTGGCGAGCTCGTGCGGCGCGAATCGTTCACCGCCGACAAAGCCCGTGTCGACCTGTTGGCCGACTATCTGGAAGGCGCGCTGGCTTCGTTCGGCGCGGAAAGCGTGCAGCGGCTGCCACAATCCGATGTCGGAGATTTTCTGCTGGCGACATGGAATCCGACCGCGCCTGGCAAGCCCGTGCTCGTGCTCTGCCACATCGACACCGTGCATCCAGTGGGCATACTGCACAAAGCGCCCCTGCGCATTGAAGACCAACGCTTGTACGCGCCGGGCGCGCTGGATATGAAAGCCGGCGCAGTCATCGCGCTGACAGCTTTGCAGTCGCTGCACAATCAGAAGCGGCTGACGCGACCTGTCAAGCTGCTGCTGACCACGGACGAAGAGATCGGCAGCCCGCACAGCCGCGCTGTCATTGAAGCCGAGGCATCAAAAGCCGAGCTGGTGCTGGTCTTGGAGCCGGCCACCCCGGAAGGCGCAATCAAAACGGCGCGCAAAGGCGGCGCGAAATTCACGCTGACGATCGAAGGGCGACCCGCTCATGCTGGCATCGCGCCACAGCTGGGCATCAACGCCATCATTGAATTTGCTCAACAAGCGCTGGAAATCAATGGACTGAACGACCTCAAATATGGCACATCGGTTTCGGTAACGCGGGTGACCGGCGGCAGCGCGGGCAATGTCATCCCGGCGCATGTCGAAGCGCATATAGACGCGCGCGCCATCACCAACGCAGAAATGCAGCGCATAGAACGGGCGCTCGGGGGCCTGTACCCCAAGATGCCCGGCGCAACTGTTCGCTGCCATCGGCTGGGTTTTCGTCCGCCCATGGAGCGGCAGGCCGGCATCTTTGAGCGCGCGGCTGAAATCGCTGCCCGGCACGGCATCACGCTGGAAGAAGGCGCAAGCGGCGGCGGCTCCGATGGCAACTTCACCGCAGCCCTGGGCATCCCGACGCTGGACGGCTTGGGCGCGCACGGAGATGGCGCGCATACATTGGACGAGCATATCATCATCGACAGCTTGCCTCGCCAGGCGGCTGTGATCGCGGCGCTGCTGCTGGAATGGTCCGGCGTCTAGCTTTGCGCAACTTCCTTTGATGTGTAGCGGCGCTGTCAGCTTCGTACAAAATCCGCGGGCTGGTATTGGTGAAAACTCGCAAGGCGGCGCGGCGCTTGGGTCGTTACGATGATGCGAGTGCCCAACTGCGCTTGAACGCTGTCGTCTATGGAAGTTCTATTTTTCTCCGCATTCGCTATGTCGCTGGCATTCGCCGTTCAGCCTGGCGTCATTGGTTTTGAATCGTTGCGGCGCGGCATCTCGCATGGCTGGACGGCGGCTCTGCATGTGGAATTGGGCTCGCTGCTGGGCGATGGCGTTTGGGCGATCATCGCGTTGTTGGGCGCGTCGATTCTCTTCCAAAATCGCTTGGTGACCATGCTGCTGGGCGTGTTCGGCTGCGTCTTGCTGCTGCGCTTCGCCTGGGATGCTTGGCGAGCTTCGCGCACGGATGTAGAGATGGCTGGCGCGGGCGATGAACAATCGAATCATCTGCTGGCCGGCGCGATGCTTTCGCTGTCCAATCCGGGGAATATCACTTTTTGGGTGGGCATGAGCGGCACGATCATCGGCATTGGCTTCTTGGATCCACAACCGATTCATCTGCTCGTCTTTTTCGCTGGCTTCATGATCGCGCAGGTATGCTGGTGTTTCTTTTTCGCCACAGTCGTCGAATTTGGACGCCGCCTGCTCAGCCAGCGCCTCTTCCGCTGGATCAACCTGGCCTGCGCCGCTTTCTTGGCCTACATGGGCGTATCGTTGCTGGCGCAGACTGCGCGCATGAGCCTGGCGCACCTCGTCTAGACGCCTGCTTTGGCGGTGGCGATCACGCGGCAAATATAAGCGGGCACACTGTATCTGCGCCCGTCGCGCCTCGATACCACGCCCAACCAGCCATTGCGATAGATGTACACGATGATGTAGGTGCCGCGCGCCGCTTCTCGGTAGGGCGTTGTCAAGCGCACAACCGCGCCACACGAAAACCCCCAATCCATCTGCATCGGCATTCGCCCCTTGGCTGATCTGGGCAAGCGCGGCAGAACTGACCGGGCTGCCCTGCACAAGCATTCTGCAACCGAAGGGTAGAACAGATATTCTATTTTGTCAAGAGGGGATATGCGATCTGGGAGTGTCGAAATCGGAGGAGGAAACGCTTTATAACCCCACCCCCAGCCCCACCCCGACGAGTCAGCGTAGGGGCGAGGCGGTGACTCGCCCATTTAACCCCTCCCCCAGCCCCTCCCCGACGAGTCAGGGAGGGTAGCTAAAGCGGGCCTCCCCCTGACCAGTCGGGGGGACCGAGGGGGGTTGACCTGGCGCGCTCTATATCTCTACATAGCGCTTCCACACTTCGGGACCAGAACCCAGCGCGATGACCAGGTAGCTGGTGCGCGGTGTCTTGGGTTCCCAGCGCAGCCGCATGCCAGCGACATTGTGCAGACGATTGCCCTTGCGGTGGTTGCAGCGCGCGCAGGCGCAAGCCGTATTCGACCAGGTGTCTTTGCCGCCTTGGCAGCGCGGGATAATGTGATCAATCGTGAAGTCGCGCTTAGTCAGCACGCGACCTCGCACCTGCGAGCCCAGCTGGACGCCGCAATAGATGCAGGTGTAGTTATCTCGTACAAGCACGCCCTTGCGGCTCCAGTGCGATTTGCGGCGCGGCACATTGACATACGATCGCAAAGCGATAACCGACGGCACGGCAAACTTGGCGCGCACCGTATTCAGGTATTGTCCCGTCTGTTCCACCGCGATGGCTTTGCCCGCCAACAGCAGATTCATCGCGCGCGGCACAGTGATGACAGACAAGGGCTCCCAGGTGCTGCCATTCAACAGCAACACACGCAGCTGCATGACGCTTGCGCTGGACACGGCTCGAAATCGCCTCTCCGCTCGTTTGCCAAATGTGATTCGAAAGCCGCCAATGATTATAACAAAGTTCGCTGCTCTTGCCGATTTCAAGTTAGAACCTCAATCATTTCTTAATCTAGGGTGTGCTCGTCCGCTTTACTCGCTCGTCCGCCTGTGGTAGGAATCGCTCATATGCTGAGCAAACCCAACCTGCCCGACCAGTGCATAAAGGCTGTCCTTTGCGCCGCCTATGGCATCGCGCCGGCTGCGCTGGAATTCCTGCCGCTGGGCAATGACTCGCGCGCCTGGTCCTATCGCGTTGAAGCTGGAACAGCCAATTACTTCGCGAAGCTGCGCCGCGGCGAACTGAAACAGGCTGCCCTGCAGGTGCCGCGAGCCTTGCAGCGCCTGGGCATCGAGCAGGTTGTCGCGCCGCTAGCCACCCGGGCTGGCGGTCTATCCGCGCCCGTCAATGATGAGTTTTCGCTGATCCTCTACCCCTTTATAGCGGGCAGATCGGCTTGGGACATGCGTCTGAAGCCCGCGCAATGGCGAGCCTGGGGACAGATCGTGCGCGCCATCCACAACGCGCCGGTCGACAATCAACTGGCGCAAATGGTCGAGCGCGAGGTCTTCGGCATGAAGTGGCTGCCCAGCATTGCCCTGGTGGAACGGGCTTTGGAAACAGGCCAATTCAAAAGCGAAGCCGCGCAGCGCGTTGCGAGAATCTGGTGCGAACAAGCTGACGAGATCGCGCTATGCAAACAGCGGTTCTGCGCTTTGGGAGAGCGACTGACGAAGCAAGCGCCGCCGTTTGTCATCTGCCACGCCGATATCCACACCGCCAACATCATCGTTTCAGACGAAGGCGACATAAGAATCGTCGACTGGGACGAGGTTCTGCTCGCGCCAATCGAACGCGACTTGATGTTCTTCTTGGGCGATGGGCACGCGCCGCAGAGCGAAGCCGCTTTCCTGGCTGGTTACGGCGACTGCCACATCGACCGCGCCGCGATCGCCTATTATCGCTACGACTGGACGCTGCAAGAATTTGCGGATTA
>DAOUJB010000172.1:0-7006 GCA_034423155.1 Anaerolineae bacterium
TCGATATCGGTATAGAACTTCGAGTAGGTATCGGGGCTGGCGATATCGCCGCCGAAGAAGACGGCCGCATCGATATTGCGCAGCTCGGTTTCGATGCCGATCTCGCTCCACCATTGCTTGATCAGCGCCTGGGTGTTTTGGCGCACAGCGTTGGTGCTGGTCTGATAGCTGACGCGCAAGGGGATGCCCATATATTCGCGCACGCCGTCGCCATCGCTGTCCATGACGCCGGCTTCGTCGAGCAGGGCATTCGCGGCATCAATATCCTGCGGGCAAGGGTCGTTGTTTGGCGACTTGTAAATGGGAGGACCAGGCAGAATGTTGCAGGTGCCGACGCCGCCCGCGCCATAAAGCTGGCTGGCGATCAAGTCACGGTCGATCGCCTTGCTCATCGCCATCCAAACCGCGTCCACTTGCAAGAAGGGATGGCCATTGCTGCCATCCGCCATCCAGACCGAGCGATTATCGCCCAGAGCCGGGTCGGGGTTGGTGTGGTTCAGCAGCAGGCGCTCGACATTGGTGGAGAAACCTACGATGACCGTGCCTTGTCCGGCCGCTTCCATCGCGTTCAAGACCTGGGGCGAAATCTGCAAGTTCCAGGCGTAATCGGCTTCACCGGTTTCCAAAACAGCGCGTGCGGCGCTTTCGGCATCGCCACCGCCCTTGAAGACAGCGCGGGAGAAGGCTGGCTGCCCCATGACGCGGTAGTTGGAGTTGGCGGTGTAAGTGACCACATCGTTGGTGCGGAAGTCCTCTACAACGAAGGGACCCGTGCCGATCGGCGCGAAGTTCTGCTCGTTGCAACCGAGGGCGGCCGCGCCCATGCAGTCCTCAAATTGCGCCTTCTGGATAATCGGCGTCAGGTAACCGACGAAGGGACCATAGGGGAAAGGCTTGGCCACATCAAAGTTGATCTGCACGGTGCTGTCATCCACCGCATCGATGGATGAGACATTGGCGAATTGATCCAGGACGGTGCAGCCGGTATCCGGATCCATGCAGAACTCGCCGCTGAATTTGACATCGTGCGCGGTCAGCGGGCTGCCATCCGACCAGGTGATGCCCTCGCTCAGCGTCCAGGTGATAGAAGTCAAATCTTCGGAGACGCCGCCATTGGCGACCGTGGGGATTTCATCGACCAGCCAAGGCACCATGATACCGTCTGGATCATAACGCGCCAGCGGCTCGAGCACGAGGGCAGCGGCTTCGAATTCTTTGGTGCCGTTGCCAAGATAGGGGTTGAGGTGAGATGCCGCCTGCCAAAACAGGATATTCACGGTATCTCCATCTTGTGCCACGCCGATGCCGCCAACAGACGACAGCGCCATGACGACGATCAACAGGAGAGAAAACTTCGTCTTCATTAGGATCCTCACTTTCGATTTGTCTACGATATTCTATATAGCCACTATGAATTATACCGATGATGCGCGGATCAATGCAAATCTGCATTGTCAAGAGGCAAAAACGGTGATATCGGCGCGAGAGTGCGAACGCCCAAGTCTATGACAAATGTAACGGAGAATGAACTTGAAGGTGCCCCTCCACCTACTCCAAGTCGGGTAGACCCAGAGATTCACGGGGAGGGGCAAAGAACCGATAGATCAGCAGGCTAGCTGCGTGTCCATTCGGCGACATTCCAAAGTTCGGCATCCCAGGCGTTCATGGCGATGCCGTTGACGCTGTTGTGATGCGCCGAGACGCTGCCGCGATAGACGAGCGGGATCATCGCGCCCGTTTGCACCAGCAGGTCATTCATCTGGATGGCCAGCGAAGCGCGTTCTTCCAGCACGCCGGTCTGCGACATCTGGTCGAGAAGGGCATCGTAGTCTTCGTTGTACCAGCGCGAAACATTGGAGCCGAGCCAGCCGGTTGCGGGGCTGGTGATTTCCGTCGTGCGCCAGTTGCCCATATAGGTCTCTGGGTCGGTGCCGTTCGAGCCATTGGTGTACATCTCGATGTCGGTGTAGAACTTGGCATAGGTGTCGGGGCTGGCGACATCACCGCCGAAGAAGACGGCCGCATCGATGTTGCGCAGCTCGGTCTCGATGCCAATTTCGCTCCACCACTGTTTAATCAACGCCTGCGTACTTTGACGGACAGCGTTGGTGCTGGTCTGATAGCTGACATGCAAGGGGGTACCCATGTACTCGCGGATGCCGTCGCCATCGCTGTCCATGATGCCAGCCTCGTCCAGCATGGCATTGGCAGCGTCGATATCCTGCACGAGGCAGTCATCGTTATTCGTGGAGGCATAGATCGGCGGACCAGGCAAGACATTGCAGGTAGCTATGCCACCGGCGCCATAGAGCTGCTCTGCGATCACATTGCGGTCGATTGCCTTGGACATAGCCATCCAAATCGCGTCCACTTGCAGGAAGGGGTGGCCATTGCTGCCATCCGCCATCCAGACCGAGCGATTTTCGCCCAGAGACGGGTCGGGATTGGTGTGATTCACCATCAGGCGCTCGACATTGGTGGCGAATGCCACGACGACCGTGCCTTGCCCGGCGCCTTCCATCGCGCTCAGGACAGCCGGAGAAATCTGCAAGTTCCAGGCGTAATCGGCTTCACCAGTTTCCAACACGGCTCGCGCGGCGCTCTCGGCATCGCCGCCGCCTTTGAAGACCGCGCGGTCAAAGCTCGGCTGTCCCTCGACGCGGTAGTTGGGATTGCGGACATAGGTCACCACATCGTTGGGGCGGAAGTCGTCCACCACGAAGGGACCCGTGCCGATGGGCGCGAAGTTCTGCTCGGTGCACTCTTGGGATGCCACGCCCATGCAATTCGCGAATTGCGCTTTCTGCAAGATGGGGGTGAAGTAGCCGACAAAGGGACCGTAGGGGAAAGGTTTGGGACCAGTGAAAGTGATTTTCACGGTGTGGTCGTCAATCGCTTCCAGGCTTTCGACACCGTCAAATTGGTTAAGTGTCGAGCAGCCGCCTTCGGGGTGCATGCAGTATTCGCCAGTGAATACCACATCATGAGCGGTAAAGGGGCTGCCATCCGACCAGACGATGTCATCGCGAAGATTCCAGGTGATGGTGGTCAAATCTTCAGAGACGCCACCGTTGGCAACGGTGGGAACTTCATCGACCAGCCAGGGCACCATGACGCCATCGGGGTCGTAACGCACGAGCGGCTCGATCACAAGCGAAGCGGCTTCCAATTCTTTTGTGCCCCCAGACAGATACGGGTTCAAGCTGGATGCTGCTTGCCAAAACAGGATGTTGACTGTGTCGCCATCTTGCGCCACGCCAACGCCGGTGAAAGACGCCAGCGCCAGCAGCGCGATGAGTAGTACGGTGAACTTCTTCATTGCTCCCTCTCTATTCGTTGATGGGTTTAGAAAAGCGTTGCGAAGCCATTATAGCGCAGGATAGTGAGCTTACAATCAACAAAAACCGTAGGGGCGAGGCGCTGACTCGCCCGCTTTCGGCCGCGCGCATATCCCAGTCGTAGGGGCGAGGAGCTGACTCGCCCGCATCAATACCGTGTTTCCGCAACAAACAACTCGTCGTTCGCCCATCTTGCTGGATTGGCGAGGATATACTCTCGCGTATGCTGCAACTCGCGTTCTGAACGAATGATGCGCTCATAGTAATTGCGTTGCCACACTTGCAATTTGTTGCTTTGCACCGAGCCCCGTATACGCTTTGTGACGATCGACTTGAAGTGCCCGATGATCTGACCAAGGGAGCCGGACGCATTGCCACTCCCAGGCGCTTGCGAGTCGGCGCTGTTCGATGGCTCGTCTTCATCAGTCGCAATGAGAAGAATGCCATGCAGATGGTTTGGCATCACCACAAAGATATCGACGGTTACATTGGCGCGCACGGTTTGAGTCCTGCGCCACTCGTCCTCGACGATCATTCCCCATGGGTTGAGCAGCACAGCGTCGTCCGCTACGCGACCAAAGAGGCTCGTCTGGCGGTGCGTGCAAATTGTAACGAAATACGCGTCATGTTGGCGGTAATCATAGTTGGGCAGACGCAGGTTGCGACGCGATGGAAGGGAATTGACTGGATGCGTATGTTTTTTCGATTCGCGCCAGTGAGGATTCATTGTAATTGCGCCTATTCGCAAATGCGGGCGAGTCTCCGCCTCGCCCCTACGGATTGTAATCACGGTTTTGAATGCGGGCGAGTCAACGTCTCGCTCCTATAGACTGCCGGCGCGGCAACAAAAAAGGGGCATGGCATTGCGCCACACCCCCGGGGTCTTGCTATTGCGTTGCGATTCGCTCGCACGCGATGTTACATGCGATACCAATCCTGGACATTCCACATTTCGCTGTCCCAGCCGTTCATGTCAACGCCGTGCAGGCTATTGGCATGTGCCGAGACGCTGCCGCGGAAGACCAGCGGGATCAACGCGCCGCTTTCGATCAGCAGGTCGTTCATCTGCTTGACGATCTCAGCGCGAGCTTCGACGCCACCCGTTCCCGTCAGTTCTTCATAGAGCGCGTCATAAGCGGGGTTGCAGTGCCGCGGCACATTGCGCCCCAGCCAGCCGTTGTCCGGGTTGGGGTCGGCGCCGCAAATCCAGCGCACCATGAATGTCTCGGCATCTGGGCCGCTGGTGCCGCTGGTGAACATCTGCACATCGCTGTAGAACTTCTGGTAGGTATCGGGGCTGGCCGGATCGCCACCGAAGAAGACTGCGGCGTCGATATTGCGCAGCTCGGTATCAATGCCGATCTCGCTCCACCATTGCTTGATCAGCGCCTGGGTGTTCTGGCGCACGGCATTGGTGCTGGTCTGATATTGGACGCGCAAGGGAACGCCGTTGGCTTCGCGGATGCCATCGCCATCGCTGTCCACGATGCCGGCTTCATCCAGAATGGCGTTCGCGCCGTCAATATCTTGCGAGCAGCCCAGGTAGGTCTCCGATACATTGACGGGAGGCCCATTCACCATGTTGCAAGCAGCCTGACCGCCAGCGCCATAGAGCTGCCCGGCGATAATATCGCGATCAATCGCCAGCGACATGGCATCGGCAACTTCCGGAATGGTCAGGAAGGGGTGAGGATTATCGCCACCCATAACAATTGACCTGTTTGGATTGTCCGGGCTGACATCGGCCTGGTTGAGCATCAGGCGCTCGACCGACGATGCGAAAGCGACCACGACCGTGCCTTGCCCGGCTGCTTCCATGCCGCTCAAGACAGCCGGCGAAATCTGCAGATTCCAGGCATAGTCGGCTTCGCCTGTTTCCAGCACAGCGCGCGCGGCGCTTTCGGCATCGCCACCGCCCTTGAAGACAACGCGGTCGAAGTGAGGCTTGCCCTCTTCGCGGTAGTTGGGGTTGGCTGTATAGGTGACCACATCGTTGGGACGGAATTCATCGACCATGAAGGGACCCGTGCCGATCGGCGCGAAGTTCTGGTCGGTGCAGGCCGACATGTTGGCACCCATGCAATCGGCAAATTGCGCTGCGTTCAAGATAGGCGCGGAACTCGAAACGAAGGGATCGTAGGGATTGGGCTTGGGCACGCCAAAGGTGATCTTGACCTGGTTGCCGCCGATGTCTTCCATGCTGACCACATCGTTGTAGAAGTGCTTGGTCGAGCAACCGCCGTCTGGGTGCGTGCAATACTCCCAGGTGAAGATCAAGTCATCGATCGTGACCGCCGTGCCATCCGACCAGACCAAGCCGTCCTTGAGCTTCCAGGTGATGGTGGTCAAATCTTCGGATACGCCGCCATTTTCCAGCGTGGGGATGAACTCCGCCAGTTCGGGCACCATCGTGCCGTCGGGTGCGATGTTCGCCAATGGTTCGAGGATGAGCGCGGCAGCATCGAAGTCTTTTGTGCCGCCCGACAGGTAGGGGTTCAAGATGGAAACCGCCTGCCAATAGAGAATAGTGACTTCGCTGGTATCCTGCGCGACAGTCACGCCGCCAAAGAGTGTGCTGAGCAGGAACAAGCAAAGCACAAGTGCTAGTTTGATGCGCATAGTGAATCCTTTCGGTAACTAGGTGTCAAATTAGTACAACTTGCGCGGTCAGTATACACGATGTGGGGCAAAACACCAAAAACGAAAATAAGGGGCGTTGCCTCAGTTCGGCGGCTTGCGCAGCAAATTAATCAATATCGCCAGAATCACCTTGATCATGTAATAGACGCTGCGCAGGGGCGTGATTGACGAGGTTCCATGCTGGCGCGGGATCATCTTGGCCGGCGCCTCGATTTGCCGCAAGCCGCTGCGCCAGGCGATCAATATGGCTTCTGGCTCTGGATAATCGTGCGGGTAGGCGCTGGCGAAGAGCGCGATCGCCCGCCGGTTGAAGGCCGCGCAGCCGGAAGTCGGGTCGGTGATGCGCTGGCGGATGATCGCCGAAAGCAGACGCGCCAAAATCGCGCTGCCCAGCCTCCGCAGCAGTGGCGTGCCATAATCGCCCGCGCCCACGAATCGCGAGCCAATCACGATATCGGCTGTGCCCGCCTCCAGATCCGCCAGCAGACGCGGGTTGTTTTGCGGCACATGCTGCCCATCGCCATCATTACGCAGGACAATGGTATAGCCATGCCGCGCGGCGAATTGAAAGCCGGCCTGGACAGCCGCGCCAATGCCGACATTGTAGGGCAGGCGGAGCACGGCCGCGCCAGCCGCACTGGCAGCAGCAGCCGTGTCATCGCGAGAGCCATCGTCGATCACCAGCGTGTCGGCTTGCGGAAGCTGCTCGTGGATGCCACGCAGCGTAGCGCCGATGCTGCGCCCTTCGTCCAGCGCCGGCAGAATCACCAAAATGCGCGAGCTTTCCATAGGCGGCATGGTAATCCAGTTGCGGCACGCTGCAAAGGATTGAACCAGGCAGGCCACCATCAGGGTTTGGGGCGCATTGTCAGCCCGTCTTTGCCGCGAGAAGGCAAATCAGTGTAGAATTAGAGTAGATTTCGACAGGCGCTTCTGTCCGCGCCAGACCGGCAAATCCGGAGTACATTATGCGAGAATCGGTATCGCTAAGCGCCGGCATCGACAATTTTCACGAATGCGTGGCGCTG